>JAENIX010000049.1 GCA_016844415.1 Actinomycetota bacterium
CTCTATCACAGGCGCAACTGCCTGGGCGGGGGGTGAAGGTCGAATCTGCGCTTCCGGCCTGCCTGGCGCGTCCACCGCCATGACCGGCACAGGTTGGGCCTCTTTAGTCAGCGGCGTCCCCGGAGGGGCTTCTTTGGCCGGGGCCGTGGGTGGCTCCGGTGGAACTGCTTTTGACAGAGCCAAGGGCGGCACCGGCTTTGCTACCGCCGCTGGGGTAACATCCTTCGCTGGCGGTGCTTCTTTGGCCAGCGCCGTAGGTGGCTCAAGGGGAACTGCTTTCGGCAGAGCCAAGGGCGGTGAGGGCCCCAAGGCAACCTGCGGTAGCGAGGGGGCTTCTTTGGCCATGGCCGCCGGTGGGACTTCCTTGGCCAGGGCCACGGGCGGCGGAGTCTCCTTCGGAATTTCCTTGGCGAAGTAATTCACGGAGGGAAGAAGGATCGTGCTGCCCGCCATGATGCGGTTCACGTCGCGTACGGATTCGTTGATTTCCTTGATGGCGGCAAGGTACCTGGGGAGATCCCGCCTGGAAACCCCGCGCGCCGCGAGGAGCCGGGTAAGCGTATCCCCCGCGGCCACCAGGTGCGGAACCACTTTCCCTTCGAGCACCCTGGGATCCTGGTCCGGCGGGACCGCCGAGGGGACCAGGACCTTCTGACCCGCCTTGAGCTTCCGCACGTCGGCCACTTCGGGATTGGCGCGTTGGAACTCACGGAGCATCCGGACGTATTCCGCCGGGGGGAGAACCCCCCTGCGATTGAGAATCTTCCAGAGGTTTTCCCCATGCGCGACGGTATGGACCTCGTAGAAGCTCTTCTTCCCTCCAGATGAATCAGCGAAGATCCTCTTCTCGAGGAATATCCTCGGACGCTCCTCTTCCGCCGCCCTTGCGACGCCCGCGGCAAAGAGAGCCGCCGTCGCCGCGGCGAGAACCGCCGCCCTCAGTATATTTCGCCGTTGAATGTGCATACTCCTCCGTGCGCCCCGACCGTCTTGTACATCTTGGGGCCTTCCCACGGCTGGTCCAGGATGCCGTCGTGGATCGCCCAGCTTCTGCCGCGAACCGTCTTGCAGTGCTCAGGCTTCCGGAACGGAGTGCTGCCGTCCAGCCTCGCGTGGAGGATCCCGCCGGGATGGAACTCCCTGTCGATATACTCCATCTTCTCCTTTCCCTGGGCGTATTGGAAGCCGCCTCTTTCGTACAGGATCGCGCTGTTGTAGCTCAAGGGCTCCAGGAAGTAGCGCTTGAAACCGGTGCGCAGGAAGAACTCGTCCCAGCACGCGATGAGGTCCCCCATCGCCCTTAAGCCCCGCCGGACCTGGGCGGGGGCGAGGCCGGCCTCCATCGCGCGGATCTCCTCGGGGAGGTTGCGCCGCGCGGTTCCGAAGTACGTGTCCTGGCCGTGCTCGTCGACATCTATGTCGAACCTTTCCCCGTCGGGGTCGTTCACGATGATGAAGGCAATTTCCATCTGTTCATTGGGAGAGGCGGAGATGTCGAGGAAGTAGGCGGCGTCCCGGTCGGCCGGGTCGCGCCTCAGGTCGATCTGGAAAAACGGCATCCCCTCGGAGCAGGTTATCTTGACGCACCTTTCACCCGCCGGGTTTGCCCAGGTCTCCGGATCTATGGAAAACATTTTCAGGAAACGCGTTGGTATAAGGGCTGAAAGGAGCCGCTCACGCTCCTTTTCCGGCATACGGTTTATTTCGTAGATCGATACGGCCAAGGCGCAGGCTATTCCTTTTCATATAGAGCATCGAGCAGCATCCCGTATTTCTGGATGACCACCTTTCGCTTAACTTTCAACGTGGGGGTCAGCTCCCCCGTCTCCTGGGTGAAATCGTTCCCCAGAAGAACGAACTTCTTGATCTGCTCGAAAGAAGCAAGCGACCGGTTCATCCCGTCGACACGGGCGCTCATCATCTCGATGACGCGGGGGGCCTTGGCAAGCGCGACAGGGTCCCGCTCCGGGATACCGTTCTCCCCGGCCCACTTGCCGATCTCTTCAGGGACCAATGTCAGGATCGCAGTCAGGTACCTCTTCCGATCCCCGAAGACGAACGCCTGGCTGACGAACTTGTCTGTCTTGAGCAGGTTCTCGACATTCTGCGGGGCGACGTTCTTGCCCCCCGATGTCACTATGATGTCCTTCTTGCGGTCGGTGATTCGCAGGAACCCGTCCGCGTCGATAACCCCGATGTCGCCGGTGTGGAACCACTGTTCCGGGTCGATCGCCTCCCGCGTCGCCGCCGGATCGCGGTAATACTCCTTGAACACATGCGGGCCCCGGACGAGGATTTCTCCGTCCGAAGCGATCCTGACCTCGGTGCCGGGGAGGGGCTTGCCGACAGACCCGAACTTGAAGTTATCGACCTGGTTGGCCGAGACCACGGAGGGAGTTTCCGTGAGACCGTACCCCTCAAGGATGAGTATATCCATGGCGTGGAAAAACTCGGCGATCTCCCGGGCGAGCGGCGCCCCGCCCGACACGAAGAAGCGCAGCCGGCCTCCCAGGCGGGCGCGGATCTTTCCGAACACGAGCCGGTCGGCGATCGAAAACTTCATGGCCAGCAGGCCCCCGATCCGCTCCCGCCGCTGCTTTAGCGCCGACACCTCCCGCCCCACAGTCAGCGCCCATAGAAAGATCGATTTCTTCAGCCCGCCTTCCTGGTGCACCTTGCCCAGCACCGCGGCGTAAAACTTCTCGTAAAGGCGGGGGACGCTGATCATCATGTGCGGGCGGACGGCGGGCAGGTCCTCGGCCACCGTCTGGAGCCCCCGCGCGAAGGCGGTGACCGTCATCGCGTCGAAGGACAGGAAATGCTCGAACCGGCCCAGCACGTGGGCCAGCGGGAGGAACTGGAGCATCACCGAGCCCCGCGGCACGTCGACGACCTCCAGCGTGGCGGTGACGTCGAAGGCGACGTTGCTGTGGCGGATCACCGCGCCCTTCGGCGGACCCGTGGTTCCGGAGGTGTAGATGATCGTGAGGTCGTCCTCCGGCCTGATCTCATCCCCGCGCGCCTCGAGGGCTCCGGTGTGCGCGGCGGCGTGTTCCGTTCCCTTCGCGCGAAGGTCGGCGAGTGAGATGGTCCCTGCCTTCCCTTCAGGGCTCCCGGTGAGAAGGACCAGGGCGGCAAGTTCCGGCAGGTTATTCCTCGCGCCGGCCACCTTGTTCCATTGCTGCTCGTCCTCGACGAACGCGACGCGCGCGCCCGAGTGGGCAAGGATGTACTCCACCTGGTCGGGCAGGTTGGACGGATAGATGGGGACGGTGACGAATCCCCCGAGGATGCAGGCGATATCCGAGAGCGTCCACTCCACGCGGGTGGAGGAGAGGATAGCCACCTTGTCCCCGCGCGCAAGTCCCAGGCTCATCAGCCCGAAGGCCATTTCCCGGACGGTCGCTCCCACCTCCCGGAAGGTCATCGGCTCCCATTTTCCGTCCCGAGGTACGATGTATCGTGTGTCGTCGCCCCCGGCCGCGATCCGGTTCAGGAACATGCGATTGAGAGTCGTCTCCTTCATTTCCCCTCCCCTTTGTCGGTTGACGCCTACTGGTATTCCACGGCGAGAGTGACGGTGTTGCTTTTCCTCCCGCCGATATCAATCACCCATGCCGTGTAGACCAGCCGGTGCTTCGCTCCCGCGGCGGGCGCCTCCTCGATCAGCGTGTAGATGGAGTCGCGGGCGACCCGGTCGCCGTGCGTTCCGTCGTCGTAGAGTATGTTCGTCCCGAATGTGATCGCGCCCGTATCCACGTCCCTCGCGTAATAGTAGAGGAGCACCGACTCGCCAAGGTGCGTTTTGCTGGCCGGGATGCGGAACTCTACGGCCTTGATCTCAAGACGGCCGCTCTCACCCTTCTTCAGGCGTGTCGGGTACCAGTTAACCTGCGCAAGGATATCGGATTCAACGTGGCAGTTAAGGCACAGATTGCGACCCGTCACCTTCCGCTTCCTGTGAACGCCCGCCTTCTCCATGACGTCGTGGCAGGTTATGCAGGTGATCTTGCCGTTCCTGTCCAGCGGCAGATCCTCCGGCCTTTTCATCTCCGGGGCGATCGCTATTTTCACCGGATGCATGTGCCGGTACCCGTCGTGGCAGGAGTAGCAAAGAGCGATGATATCCCCCCCGAACTTGAGGCCGGCGGCGGGACGTTGCCCCGCCACTTCCGACGGTGCCTGCGTATGGCAGACGATGCAGCCGTCGGAGCTCTTTCGCCCGTGCGGGCTTTCCCCGCGCTTCTCCTTCTGTTCCGCGGGAACGCCGGAAACCGCCAACAGCGTCGATAGCGCCCCTGCGAGAACGGCGCCAGCCCACATTCGCCTTCTCCGGATTCTCATGGATACGCTCCTAAAGGGTTTACTCGGGGGAAAGACGGTGCCGGCCGAAAATCTCGTTCTAACGGAAAAACGGCAAGACCTCGTCGTATGTCACCATTCCGCGGAGGAGAAGATCCTCGATCGACCGGATGGCGGAATAGAAATCTTCCTCCAGCAGTCGTCCGAGTTTTTCCTCCAGCCATACTTCCGAGGAAACGATGTTCTCCACGCCCGGGGTGAAGGGTAAAAGCTCCACCAGCGCCATTTTCCCCGAATACCCCTTCCCCTTGCAGCGTTCGCAGCCCGCGGGCATGTAGAACGAGGATACCTCTATTATCTTCTCAAGCTGCGCCTTGTGCCTTTCGCCTACCATCCTGAGCGATGGCTTTGCGGGCACCGGACGCCGGCACTCGAGGCATAGCAGGCTCACAAGCCGCTGGTGCATCACCAACCGGGTCACGCGCGCCAGGATGAACGGGTCGATATCCAGGGAGAGCAGGGTCCGCAGGGTGCGGTCGAAGTTGAACCGGCGGACGCCGCCCAGCACCGTTACCCCGCCCTGGGCCAGGTGAATGAGTTCCGAAAACTCGGATGGATCGGAAACGTGCTCGATCAAAAGCACGTCCGGTTCCAGGGACTCCGCAAGCCGCGTCCACTTCCCCCCGAACTGCTGCTCCGCGTCCCTGCGTTCCAGCTGGATGTATCCCTCGTTCCGGAGCTGGAACTGCTCCTCGACGGTCACCACCCGTGCCCCCGTCCGGCAGATTTCCCTAAGAAGCGTGAAGAGGGTCGTGGCCACCCCTTCGGGGCCCGGAGAGGACACCATGAAGAAGCCGCCTCCCTTGGAAATGATCTTCCGGGTGATCTCCACCTGCTCCCCGTTCATCCCCACCGAGTCCAGCGTGATGCCTGCCTTCTGATCCGGCAGGACCTTGATTATCGCCTCCGCGCCCGAAAGGCCCTGCACGAAGCTGAGCCGGAAGGATACCACCCCGGAGGCGGATTCCAGCTGGAAGACCCTGCCGGATACTGCCCCCGGCCCCTTCCCCGTCTCCGCAAGCTCCACGAACGCGTCGATGAGTATCCGCCTGAAACGCAGCGGAAAGGACAGGAGGAGCACGTTTCCGGCTTCTCCCTTCCCGCTCAGAAGCACCTTCCCCCCCGCGGGGAACATCCGGATGTTATCGAGCCCCGTCGCGGCCGCGTGCAGCAGCACTTTCTCCGCCACCCGCCGGACTCCCCCCTGCGAAACCCATTTCTCCGCCTCGTCGCTGCTTATCATGCCGCCGGTGAGGTCCGCGGGGGAGAGCTGGAAAAGGTCCGGGTAGAAGCGGGAGATGATCGCCGCAAGTACACGGCGGGGACATATGACGAGCCGGACCGGCATGCCGGTCATCGACTCGACGGCGGTGAACGCATCGTGGCAGAACGGATCGGCGACCGCCAGCGTCAATCTGCCGTTCTCGAGTGCGATCGGAACCATCAGGTTCTCCCTGGCGAGAGCCTCCGGGAGAACGTCGCAAAGGGAAAGGGATACGGACTCCGGGTCGATCTCGAGGAACGGGATTCCCAGGGCCTCGGCAAGGATCCACCCCTTCGCGTCGGAATGGAGGAAGTTCTCAAGGAGTGCGGTTTCCGAGAGCGTGGCCCCCCTGGCCGCGGAATGCTCTTTCAGCTTCTGTATATCGTCGGAAGACAGGAAACCGAGCTCGAGCATTTTCTCCAGAAGTTCCGACTGGAAGCCGCCCACGGATAACCGCCCTTCCCTATTGTTTTCAACTTCTTCTGATTTCAACTTTATTAAAAAGGGGTGGGAAAGTAAAATGATTCCTGATTCGACAGATACCGGCATGAAGTCCATGGGGGGCAACTTGAGAGGAAACAGACTGATGGCGGCGGCCTGCCTTCTCCTGCTGGGCCTTGCGGCAGGCGGATGCATGGTCGCAAGCACCAAGTACGATGTCAAGACGAGGGAAGCCGATACTCTCCGGGACGCCCTCGCCAACACGAACAAGGAGAAAACCGTTCTGGAGGCCAGGAACGACGCTCTTCAGACGCAGCTTACAGGAGAGAAGGAAGAGGTGACGGCGCTTTCAGCCCGCTTCCGGACACAGGAAGAGGAAATACGGCGGATCAACGAGGAGCTCGCCTCGGCGCGGAAGAATTACGAAGGGACCCGCATCACCAGGGAGCAGTTCATCTCCGAGTTGCTGGAAAAGGAGAAAACAACGGGAAAGCGGATACAGGAGCTGAGCGCAAAGGCGCAATCGTGCGAGCAGGTTCTGGAGGCGCATGGCAAGGATGGCGCCGCCAGGGAAGCCGAACTGTCCGATCTGCGCAAG
>JAENIX010000050.1 GCA_016844415.1 Actinomycetota bacterium
TTTCCGGCTCCGGGAAAAGCACCGCCGCGAAGGTTTTCGAGGACCTCGGCTACTTCTGCGTGGACAATACCCCCCCGGTTCTCCTGCCGAAGATCATCGACCTCGTATCCGAAGCGCGGGGGGAGAACGCGAAGATCGCCCTTGTCGCCGACGTGAGGGTTCGGGAGTTCCTGCCGGACTTCGCGCGCGTGATCGGGGATCTGCGGCGGCAGGGCCACGGCGTCCTTGTGCTTTTCCTCGACGCCGACGATGAAGTTCTTATGCGGCGGTTCAGCGAGACCCGCCGCAAGCATCCCCTTGGGGGGGAGGGCGGAGCGAAGGAGGCGATCGGGAGGGAACGGAAGGTGCTTGCTCCGCTCCGGGAGATGGCCGACACGGTGCTCAACACGACGCGGTTCACCGTGCACCAGCTGCGCGACGATCTCCTGCGCCGATACCGGGTTCAGGACAAGGCGGGACTGGGCGTCAGCATCATCTCATTCGGGTACCGGTACGGGATCCCCCTGGAGGCGGACATGGTGGTGGACGTCCGGTTCCTGCCCAACCCCAACTTCATCCCGGGGCTGAAGCACCTCTCCGGGCTGGACCGCAAGGTCCGGGCGCATGTCCTTTCGGGGCAGACCACGAAGAAATTCCTGCGGCTGATGACCTCCTTCCTGCATTTCCTCATTCCCCTTTATACAAAGGAGGGGAAAGCGTATTTCACGCTTGGGATAGGGTGCACCGGCGGGAGGCACCGATCCGTGGCCATCGCGGAAGCCCTGCTGAAGATACTGGCGGGGTCGTCTGCGCCCGCGGCGGTCCACCGTGACCTCCACCGGTCGTCCGGCAGGCGCGGGAGCGTTCCATGATCGGTATCGTCGTCGTCTCGCACGGTCACCTGGCCACGGAGCTCCTGCGGACGGCCGAGATCATCGTAGGCAAGGTCGAGAACGTCATCGCCGTCGACATCGACCCCAAGATGGGCATGGACGAGATCCACAAGACCGTCGAGGGAGCCATCCGCACCGTCGAGCTGGGGAAGGGGGTCATGCTCCTGATCGACATGTTCGGAGGCACTCCGTCGAACATAGGTCTTTCCTTCCTTGGGACGCACCAGATCGAGGTGGTGACGGGCGTCAACCTGCCCATGATAGTAAAGCTCCAGACGGCCCGCGCCACGATGTCGCTCCCGGACCTGGCGCGGTACCTGCAGGAGTACGGCCAGCGCAACATCACCATCCCCGGCGACATGTTGAAGAAAAAGGCGGATAAGAAGTAGCTATGTCGCTGGAGATGGTGAGGGTCGATTGCCGGCTTATACACGGCCAGATCGTGGAGACCTGGCTGCCGCACACAGGCGCCGACTGCCTGCTCGTGGCCAACGAGGATCTCGCGGGGAACCCTTTCCTCCGCTCGGTCATGGAGCTGGCCGTGCCTTCGTCGGCCTGCGTCGTATTCTGCCGGTTGGAGGAAGTCGCCTGTGCTCTCGCGGATATCGACCGTGTGGGTAAGAAGGTAATCCTTCTCTGCTCGAGCTTCGCGGACGCCCTCCGGATCTATCGCTCGGGAGTCCGGTTCTCATCCATCAACATCGGGAACCTGCACTACGCCGCCGGCAAGGTGGAAATCTCCCCGTCGGTGTTTTTCTCGCAGGAGGATTTCGACGCGGTCAGCTGCTTCTGCCACAACGGGATCGCCGTCAACATCCGCGCCACTCCCTTCGACCCGGGGACCTGCTACGAGCCCGAGCGGGAATAGCAATGTACTTTCAGTTCCTCCTCGCGGCTGTGATCGGATCGATCGCCTACCTGGACCGGACGGCCGCGTTCCAGGTGATGCTGCACCGGCCCCTGGTCGTCGCCACCGCGATGGGAGCCGTGTTCGGGAACGTCTTCGCCGGCGCCCAGGTGGGTGCCATCCTGGAGCTTCTGTACCTCGCGCGCCTGCCTGTGGGAGCGTCGATACCGCCTGACGACACGGGAGCCGCGATGTTCGCGGGGGCTGCCGCCGCCGTCTCCGCGTCTTCGGTCGGCCTCTCCGCGGGAAGCATAACGGCCGTGCTGCTCCTCTCGGTGCCCTGCGCGGAGCTGGGCAAAGCCGCCGATAGGCAGGTGCGGCGCATAAACGGCAGGATCGCCTCGTTGACGGCCGAGTCGGTGGAAAAGGGGGATTCCCATGCCGTGGAGCAGGGGCTTCTGGCGGGCGTGACGCTCTTCGCCTTGTCGGGAGTGGTCCTGACTCTCCTCTTCACCGGGGCGGGGGTCGTCGTCGGAAGGCAGCTCCTCCCCCGTTTCGGTCCGGCGAGCAAGAGCTTTTTCGCCGCGCTGCTGCCGGTGCTCATCCTGCTGGGGGCGGCTTCGGTCTTCTCCTGCACCCGCATAGGCCGGACGGCACCGGTGTTCTACCTGACCATGGCGATGGTTTTCGCGGCCACGTTCCTCTTCAGGTGGGCGGGTTGATTATGGAAGGGACGGACAAAGCCGTGCGGCGTAGCGCGTGGCGCCGCCAGTTTCTGCTCCAGGGATGCTGGAACTACGAAGGGATGCAGAACGTCGGCTTCGCCTACAGCATCCTTCCGGCGCTCCGGCATATCTACCGGGAGAAGCCCGAGGAGCTCACGAAGGCCCTCAAGCGACACCTGGAATACTTCAACACCCAGCCGGCCATGGGCGGGGTGATCCTGGGAGCGGCGCTGAAACTCGAGGAACGGGCCGCCGCCGGGGAAGTCGATTCCAGGGATATCGGCACGTTCAAGGTGGGGCTGATGGGGTCGCTGGGGGCGATCGGGGACGCCTATTTCTGGGGGGCATTGAGGCCGATGGCCTCGGTGGCGGGGGCGGTCCTCGCTCTTGTCCATCCTTTCCTGGGGATCGCAGCGCTGCTGCTTGTGTACAACCTGTCGCACCTTCCCATACGGTGGAAAGGATTTTCCGCCGGCATCGAAGGGGAGGAGAAAGCGGTCGAATTCCTCAAGGGATCCGGCTTCGCCGCCAAGACCGAGGATCGCAAGATCGTCGCGGCGATCCTGGGAGGAGCTTACGCCGGCGCGGTATGCGGCAAGACGGCGTTGATGTTCGGAAGCGGACAGGCGGCGCCGGCCTTCCTGCTTCTTGCGGTCTTGACCGTCCACCTGTTGACCGTGCTGTTCCGGAAAGCGGTGTCCCCGTCCGAGATATTGCTGTTCCTGCTGATAATAGGGACGCTGCTTGTCTGGCACTGAGCGGTCGATGCGATAAGGAAGGAAAGCGGATATGGAGACGGGCATCCCGCGGGCAGAGCGGGAATTGGAGATCACGAACCGGCTGGGGCTGCACGCCAGGGCCGCGGCGCAGCTTGTCCATCTCGCCAACCGGTTCGCCTCGGAGATCCGGATCACCAAGGACGGAGTGGAGGTGAACGCCAAAAGCATCATGGGAGTGCTCATGCTGGCGGCGCCCAAGGACTCCCTTGTGGTCATAAGGGCGGACGGTCCCGACGCGGAGGAAGCCGTGGAAGCCATCTGCCGGCTGATCGCGGGGAAATTCGGAGAGGAGTAGCATCCCTTGACGGACGGCGGACGTTTGAAGATGAAGGTGATTCGCGGCATACCGGCCTCCGGCGGAGTGGCCATCGGCCGGGGGTTTTTCCTGAACCGCGCGCTGTCTTCCTACGTCCAGTCGGCGATTCCCAGGGAGAAGGTGGAGGAGGAGGTGGCGGCCTTCCAGCGGGCGGTGGGGCGCTCCAAGGAGCAGATCCGCACCATACGCGACGGGGTGAAGGACCATTCCTCCGAGCACCATCAGATCCTTTCCGTTCACCTTGCACTGCTGGAAGACTCGATGCTCGTCGACCAGACCCTGCGCCTCATCCGGGAAAACCAGTACAAGGCCGACTGGGCGTTCAACAAGGTACTCCAGAATCTCCTGGAGACGTTCCACCGGATCGAGGACCAGTACCTCCGTGAGCGGGGGCACGACCTGCGCCAGATAGGCCACCGGGTGCTGGAGAACCTCGCCGGACGGCCCGTCGACTCGATCTCATCCATCCGGGAGCCGGTGATCGTCATTGCTCACGACCTCTCCCCGGCGGACACGGCCCAGATCCTCAAAAGCCCGGTCCTCGGTTTCGCCACCGACGTCGGAAGCAGGACGTCGCACACCGCGATCACCGCGCGCACCCTGGGGATTCCGGCCGTCGTGGGACTCGAGAAGGTGACGGACGAGTACCATGAACCCGAGGATGTCATCATTGACGGCGAGGAAGGGATCGTCGTCCTGCGTCCCACCCCGGAAACGGTCCGCGAATACCAGGAGAAGCGCAAATCGTACCTGCTGCGCGTCCGCGAAATGGCGAGGTACTCCAGGTTGCCGACCGTCACCCGGGACGGCAAGACGCTGCGGCTCCACGCCAACATCGAGTTCCCGGAGGAGGCCGACGGGGCGCTCCGCAGCGGGGCGGAAGGGATCGGGCTCTACCGGACCGAGTTCCTGTTCCTGAACCGGAAGGAGATCCCCACCGAGGAGGAGCATTTCCAGACGTACCGCCGCGTCGTGGAGAAGTTCGCCAAGCGCCCGGTCACGATCCGGACGCTGGACCTTGGAGGCGACAAGTTCGCCTCCCAGATCGAACTGGCCGACGAGATGAATCCGGCGATGGGCCTGCGGGCGATCCGGTTCTGTCTCAGGGAGAAGGAAGTGTTCAAGCAGCAGTTGAGGGCGATACTTCGGGCGTCGGTCTACGGAGATGTCCGGATGATGTTCCCGATGATATCCGGGTTGGGGGAGCTGCGGGAGGCGAAAGCGGTTGTCGAGGAGGCGAAGGCCGAACTGCGCAAGAAAAAGGTTGCCTACAACAAGGAGATGCCGGTGGGCATAATGGTGGAGATCCCGTCCGCCGCGATGATAGCCGACCTGCTCGCCCGCGAGGCCGATTTCTTCAGCATAGGGACGAACGACCTGATACAGTACGCGCTCGCCATCGACCGTGTGAACGAGCACGTTTCCTACCTTTACGAGCCGCTGCATCCGGCGGTACTGCGGCTGATCCGGCGCATCGTCGAGGGAGCCCAGGATGCGCGGATTCCGGTGTCCATGTGCGGGGAGATGGCGGGCGAGCCGCTGTACAGCTACGTGCTCCTGGGTCTTGGGCTGGACGAGCTCAGCATGAACGCGATGTCGATACCCCTGGTGAAGCGGATTCTCCGGAAGTCGGTTTCCTACGAGGCGAAGGAGTTCGTGGGAGGTCTTTTGAAGCATGGGACTGCGGCGGAAATAGGGAAGATCCTTCGGAAGAAACTGGAGGACGTCTTCCCCGAAGAGCGTTTTTGACGTACAATCAACGGGTTTTCGAGCAAATCTCCCGACAGGAGTGCGTTTGCATGAAGGAGTTTCTGTTCACTTCGGAATCGGTTACGGGCGGGCACCCCGACAAGGTGGCGGACCAGATATCCGACGCTGTCCTCGACGAGATTCTCAGGCAGGATCCCCGGGGCAGAGTCGCATGCGAGACGATGGTGACCACGGGGCTGGTCATCGTGGCGGGGGAGATCACGACCTCCGCGCTGCTGGACATACCCGACCTGGTGCGTAAGACGGTCACTGACATCGGCTACACGGGGGATGCAAGAGGATTCGACGCGCACAACTGCGCGGTGGTCACGGCGATCGACCGCCAGTCGGTGGATATCGCGCGAGGCGTCGACCGCGGCGCGAGCGAGAAGCAGGGCGCCGGCGACCAGGGGATGATGTTCGGGTACGCGTGCGACGAGACGAAGGAGCGGATGCCGATGCCGATATCCTTCGCGCACAAGATCTGCGCCCGGCTCACCGAGGCGAGGGAGAAGAAGGTGCTGCGGTGGCTTCGACCGGACGGCAAGAGCCAGGTGACCGTCCGCTATGTGGACGGTGTCCCGCGGGAGGTGTCCGCGGTGGTCTGTTCGGCGCAGCACGCCGAGGATGTCAGCCGCAAGACACTCACGGAAGGGATCATGGAGGAAGTGATCCGGAAAGCCATCCCGAAAGAGCTGCTGGCGAAGAATGCGAAGTTCTACATAAACCCGACCGGCCGGTTCGTGGTGGGAGGCCCCCACGGCGACACCGGGCTCACTGGACGGAAGATCATCGTCGACACCTACGGCGGGTACAGCCGCCACGGGGGAGGGGCGTTCTCGGGGAAGGACCCCTCCAAGGTGGACCGCAGCGCCGCGTACATGGCTCGTCACGTTGCGAAGAACGTGGTGGCGGCGGGGCTCGCGAGGAAGTGCGAAGTCGAGCTCGCCTATGCCATCGGCGTGGCGGAGCCGGTGTCGGTGATGGTGGAGACGTTCGGCACGGCCCTCGTTCCGGAGGAGAGGATATCGCGTGCGATCCGGGAGGTGTTCGACCTGCGGCCCGCGATGATCACGAAGTCACTCGATCTTCTGCGGCCGATCTACCGTAAAACGGCGGCGCTCGGCCACTTCGGGCGGGAGCTCCCGGAGTTCACGTGGGAGAGAACCGACAAGGTTGGCGCGCTGCGGAAAAGCGCTGGATAAGATAGCAGTGACAAAGGAGACGAGCGCGATGGGCCGCGGAAACGGTTACGACGTTAAGGACTTGAAACTGGCGGTCGCGGGGCGCTACCGCCCAGAAATACCCCACGGTGCGCCATGAGCGGAGTTAACCTCCGAGGAAGGCGTAACCGCTCCCTTGTTCACAGAACGAATACGACGTTAAGGACTTGAAACTTGCGGTCGCGGGGCGCTACCGCCCAGAAATACCCCACGGTGCGCCATGAGCGGAGTTAACCTCCGAGGAAGGCGTAACCGCTCCCTTGTTCACAGAACGA
>JAENIX010000051.1 GCA_016844415.1 Actinomycetota bacterium
TCCCAGAATCTCTACGACGACATCGCGCGGCACGGCGGCAGGCCGGTCATGTGGAAGGCGGGACATTCGCTAATCAAGCAGAAGATGAAGGAAGAGGCGGCCGAGGTGGCCGGGGAGATGAGCGGCCACATATTCTTCTCCGACCGCTATCTCGGTTTCGACGACGCGATCTACGCTTCCCTGCGGCTCTTCGAGATCCTGGCCCGGTCCGATCTGCCCTTGAGCTCCATGCTCTCCGATCTTCCTCCCGTCGTCACGACCCCCGAGATCCGCGTGGAGTGTTCCGACGACCGGAAGTTCCGTGTCGTGGAAAGAGTGGCGGCGATAGTCCGGCCGCAGGCGCGTGAAGTGATCGACGTGGACGGCGTCCGGGCGATTTTCGACGGCGGATGGGGGCTCGTCCGGGCATCGAACACCCAGCCCGTCCTGGTGCTGCGTTTCGAGGGCAGGGACGAAGCCACGGTCGGTAGGATTCGCGCGATCATGGAAGACGCCGTGAGCAAGGCGCAGGCCGGCCCTTGAGGGCGTACGCCCATTGAGCTTCCTCCAGGCGATATTTCTCGGGATCCTTCAGGGGTTGACCGAGTTCCTTCCGGTCAGCAGCTCGGGCCACCTCTTTCTAGCGCAGCGTCTGCTCGGTATCCGGGAGCCGGAGCTGGCATTCGACATCCTTCTGCATTTCGGGACGCTTTTCGCGGTCCTGTTATTCCTCCGCAGGGAGATACTCGAAATACTGACCTCCATATTCCGGCGCCAAACGGGGGAGCCGGACGGCTGGGGGCGCAGGGAATTCTGGCTCGTGATCCTTTCATCTATCCCGACCGGCGTCATCGGGCTCGCTTTCCACGACTCGGTTGAGACCGGGATCACGCCGTGGGGCGTCGGCGTACGTTATCTCCTGCTTACCTCCTTCCTGCTCATCAGCAACCTGCGCTTCAGGCACAAGTGGGACCCCGACCGGATCATGGCGTGGGAGGCGATCGCCATCGGCATCATGCAGGGGGCCGCGGTGTTCCCTGGGCTTTCCCGTTCCGGCTCGACGATAGCGCTGGCGCTCGTCCTGGGGATCTCCCCGTCCCGGGGCGTGAAGTATTCCTTCCTCATCTCGCTGCCCGCCATACTTGGCGCGGCGTTGGTGCACATGCACAAGGGTGTCTCCGTCCTCCCGGGGATCGCCCCCTCGGCCGCCGGGTTCTTCCTTTCGCTCCTGTTCGGATACCTGTCCCTCATTTTCGTAGAGCGGCTGGTGACCCGTGGGAGGTTCATCAGGTTCGCTCCATACACCTTCCTCATGGCGGCGCTCAGCTTCTACCTCAACTGGCGCGGCTAAGCCCCCCAATTCGAAGCTACGGTAACCGGACTGCGGGCTCGCGGGGGGCCTTCCGCGGAGCTACGTTCGCGACCTTCGCCCGCTCACTGCGGATTCCGCTTCGACGCAATTTATCCCTCCGCTTCATACGCCGCTCCTCGGAAGCCCCCCGCTACGCCCTGCGTCCGCTTTTTAACATCACTGCGCCCCCCTCCTGCGGCGGCTACGCCGTATCCTCCTGCCGCTACGCATGATCCTCCTTCCGCGCACGGGAACTCCCCGTACTCTTCCCTCATCTCATATAGGTAGGGGGGAGCATGGCGGGAATCGAATCGATACATTGGCGGGAGTGGGGGCCTGACGCTTTTTCCCTGGCCGATAAGGAAGGGAAGCTGATCTTCCTCGATATCTCGGCCAAGTGGTGCCATTGGTGCCATGTGCTGGACAGGACCTCCCTTTCGGATCCGAGAGTCATCCGCATGCTGAACGATGATTTCATCCCGGTTCGCGTGGACACCGACCGCCGCCCCGATATCAACGACAGGTACAACCAGGGGGGCTGGCCGACCACGGCTGTCCTGCTCCCGAATGGCCGGCTGCTCACAGGGGCGACATACCTCCCCGCAGACGCCCTGTTCGAGGTCCTGCGCAGTTGCGCGGAATTCTACCGGCGGGACCGGGACCGGATCGAAACATACCTGAGGGAAATCGCTTCGCAGTCCCCGGATGAGGAGGGGACTCCTGCCGTGGCATCCGACGGCCCGCATCCGGAAGACCTGCCCCTCCTGAGGCGCTCGGTCCTTGCCCATTACGATCCTTTGCACCCCGGTTTTTTCCGCGAGCCGAAGTTCCTGGTGCCTGAAATACTGGGATTTCTCCGGGACTCCTGGGTCATCGAGGGGAACCGGGATATGGGGGACCTCTTCCTGAAGGTACTTCGTACGATGGGATCCTCCGCGGTGTTCGACGCGGTGGAGGGGGGATTCTTCAGGTACGCGACAAGGCGGGACTGGACGACGCCCCATTACGAGAAACTGCTGGCCGACAACGGAGAGATGCTGTCCCTTTATGCATCCGCATATGAAAAGACCGGAGAGGAAACCTACGCCCGGATTGCGAGGGAGACCGCGAGGTACCTTTTCTCCCGGCTGCGCGATCCGGGCACCGGCGCCTTCTTTTCCAGCCAGGACGCGGACGAGGAATATTATCTGCAGGATGCGGAGGGGCGTTCCGGGCGAATCGCCCCCTCCGTCGATAGTACGATAATATCCGAGTATAACGGCAGGGCCGTTTCCGCGCTCGTATCGGCTCACCGGGCGTTCGGCGGGGGCCTGGGAGTTCAGGCGGCGGAGGGGACGACGTTTCTGTCCCTTGCCGGAAAACTGGGAGAATACCTGCGCTCGAAACTATGGGATCGCGAGGAGGGACAGATCCGGTTCCGCGAGGACGGGGCGGTCGAGGCGGGGCACCTCGCGGACAACGAGTCGGTTGCGGAGGCGTACCTCGATCTCTGGGAGGCCGGCAGGAAAGAGGAACACCTTGCCTGGGCCGGGGAGATACTCGAATGGTCGGTGCGCCGTTTCTTCTCGCTGAAGGCGCGCGGCTTCCTCGACCGGCGGCCGCGTGGAGAAGATGCCGGTCCGCTCAATGTCCCTCTCGTTCCTTTCTCCCTGAACGCCCGGATGGCGTGCGTCCTGATGCGATATTGCCGCGAGGCCGGCGGCGCGGATCTCCTGGCGGCCGCGGAGCTGACCATCAAAGGCCTGTCGGCGGAGTTCGGCAACAGGGAGGCTTTCGGCGCCCCATACGGTAGCGCGCTTCTCCGGCACGGAAGGATGGGGAAAGGGGATGCCTGCCTGCCGGGAGATGTCTCATGTCAACCCGGCGGGACAGGCTCCGGCTGAATATCACTGGCGGTTGATCTGGTTGACCACCTTTGTCATCGTGTCGTAGGAGTACGGCTTGCTCAGGATCGCGCAGGCCCCCATCTCCTTCAACATGTCCACGTCCTCGTTGCCGCTGTAACCTGTCGAGATGACGATGCGCACCGCCGGATCGATCTGCCGGATCTCCTCGAATGCCTTCCGGCCGTCCATAACCGGCATGATCAGGTCCAGGATGACGATGGAGATCTTCTCCCGGTTCCGCAGGAAGGCCTCGACCCCTTCCTTGCCGTTGACGGCGGTGATGACCTCGAACCCCAGTGTGTCGAGCATCGCCTTTCCAACGTCCCTTACCAACTCCTCGTCGTCCACGAGCAGCACAGTGCCCCCGTTGCCGCTCCCGCTCGATTCGATCGTCGGCAGTCCTGCCTGATCCGCCTCCGTCTGGCGCTGGATCCGTTCCGCCGCGGGGAAGAGAAGCTCCATCGAAGTCCCTTTCCCGAGGAGGCTTTTCACCGTGATGTACCCGCCGTGGTTTTTCACGATGCCGTATACCATGGACATCCCGAGCCCGGTCCCTTTTTCCGGCGTCTTGGTAGTGAAGAAGGGGTCGAAGATCCGCTGTTGCGTCGCATCGTCCATCCCGTGGCCTTCGTCCGTTACGACGACCTCGACATAGTCGCCTGGGGGGATGTTGGAATACTGCTCCCGCTGCTCTCCGGTGATGGACCTCCGGCGCGTCGAGATGGAAAGGCCCCCACCCTCGGGCATTGCATCCCGGGCGTTGATGCACAAGTTCATCAGGCACTGGTGAAGCTGTGCGACGTCCCCCATCACGGGGGGCAGGTCCGCGGCCTTGTCGATCCGGATTCCCACGGTGCGGATGAACGTCTGCGAAACGATGTCCGCGGTCTCGTCCACGATCTTGTTCAGGTCCAGGGGGAGGTATTCGTGCGTACCCTTGCGTGCGAACCCCAGGAGCTGGCGAGTCAGCTGCGTTCCCCTCTCCGCAGCCCTCTCGATGCTCTCCAGGGCCTTGGCAACTCCTTCGTCATGGATGGGACGGCTTTTCATCAGCGAGGCATACCCCAGGATTCCGACCAGCAGGTTGTTGAAATCATGGGCTACGCCGCCGGCGATCCTCCCCAGGGTCTCCATCTTGTTGGCGTGAAAGAGCTGCTCCTCCATCCGCTTCTTCTCGGTGATGTCGACGCCGTGGAAGACGACCGCGTCCTCGTCTGCGAATCCGAAGACGATGTATTCGATCGTCCTGTCCCTAACCTTCCAGATACACTCCTTCTTGTGTTCATCCGATGAGACGAGTTCACGGATGATTACCGGAATATGCTGGGGGAGAAGCCTTGCCGCCTCGTTCTCCGCCAGTCCCATCTCCGCGAGCATTTTCTTTACGCTCGGGTTGGCGTACAGAATTTCCCCGTCTGGAGACACCTTGAACAGCAGGTTGGGGTTGGACTCGGGAAACTTGGCGAGGTCGGAAAGCTTCAGTTCACGCTCCCGGATGGCGGCCGCCATCCGTTCAAAGGCTGCGGAAAGCTGGCCCATCTCGCCCTTCCGCACCTTCGCCAGGACTTTGTAGCTGCCCCCCTCCAGCCGGCTCGCGTGGCGGACAAGTTCATCCAGCGGCTCCTGGATCCGCTTTTTCAGGACCAGGTAGAACATCGCCATCAGCAACAGGAACCCGACGACGCCGGCGGAGAAGATCCACAGGCGGATCTTTCGTGCCTCGCTCCGCAGTTCCTCCTCGTAGGTCAACGTGATCAGTCTCCAATCCCACCCGGGGAAGTATCTGAGATACCCGATCAGCGTTTTCCCGTTCTTGTCCGGGATCCTTATTTCTCCCACGGCCGGCTCTTCGGAAACCGGCAGGGCGAAGGTGTTGTCGAGAAGATATCCCGAATCCGCGAGGATCTGGTTGTCGCCGCCCAGAACGATGTAATGGTATTCCGCCGAGGAGATCGACGGCTTGAAATGGACGATCCCGGCGAGCACGTCCTTTTTTGCGGTTTCCACCTCGACGGGATCGTCCTCCTTCCTTGCGTCCAGCAGGTCGTGGAAGCTGTCCGAGGCGATGCCGTAGATCGAGTCCGCGATCAGGTGAAGAGGTCTTTCCTCTGCCTCGGTGAGCGTTCTGATCAGCGGCACCGAGATGATGTAGCCGGCCGCCGCCGCCAGGAGAGAGCCCACCGCGACGACGATCAGAAAGAACTGGACGAAGATGCTGTCTTTCTTCATCGGGCGATTCGCCGCCGATTCATTTCGGGAAGACCGGCCTTGCGGTCCTCATGCTCTCGGGCCAGACGATCTCCTTCTTCCCGCGCTGCCACTGTATGATGATGCTCTTGTGGCCGATCTGCGTTCCGTCCTTCCGGAGCTTGAAGGGCCCCAGGATGCTCCTGTGTTCTCCCGTGACGAAAAATTGCCGGACTTTCTCGCGATCGAGGGATCCGGTCTTCCGTACTGCCTCTTCAACGAGTTTCATGCTGGCATAGGCGGCGGCGGCGTGATAGGAGGGATCCTCACCGTAGGCTTTCCGGAAGGACTGGATGAACGTCCGGGAGCCGGGATAGGGGATCCGCTCGTCGGGCTCCCACTGGGAGGCGCCGAAATCCCCTTCCGTCAGCGGTCCGAGCGTCTTCAGGTAATCCTGCATCGCCGGGCCCACCGATCCCGCGAACGCGATGTTTTTCAGGTTCGCCCGGTCCAGCGCCTTCCGGATGCCGATGGTTTCCTTCATGTAGCCGGCGACGATGACGACGTCCGGTTTCGCGGAGGAGATGCCGGCCACTTCGGTGTTGAAGTCCTTTTCCTCCGTCCCTTCGAGGATGTTGTAGCGGACGACCTTCAGTCCGAACTTTTCAGCCCATTTCTTCGCCCCCTTCGCGACATAAAGCGAAAAAGGATCCGGGAAGCCGGTTATGGATACCGTTTTCTTCTTGTTGATGGCGCAGAGTTCCAGGAATCCGATGAAGTACCGATCTGTCGTGCTGTACAGGCCTACGGTGTACCGGCGGGGTGTTTCCCATATTTTTTCCGATGCGGCGCCCGATACAAGGAAGGGGAACCGGTACTTTTCGGCCAGGTCCGTGGCCACAAGGGTCAGTTCGGAAGAGTAGGGGCTGAAGGCAAGATCGACCTTTTTCCCCTGGAGTAATTCCGTGTAGGTGTCCGCCACCTTCTTCGGGTCGCTTGCGTCGTCGGTTAAGATGAGTTTTACCGGCCGGCCAAGGAGCCCCCCCTTCTGGTTGATCTCGGTTTCCCAGAGGCGGAATCCCTTTTCCTGCATCTTCCCCATTGCCGCGTATTTCCCTGTCAGGGACAAGGTCCCGCCGATAAGAACGGGGTCCTTACCGCCTGGCTCCCTCGCGGTGGCGGAACAGGTGAGGAAAAGGCCCCCTCCCAAGGCCAACATGATTGCCAATTTCACGATATTGTTGCGCATT
>JAENIX010000052.1 GCA_016844415.1 Actinomycetota bacterium
GGCGATTTCGAGTCCCGCTTTCTTTGCCGCCCTCCGGAACGCGGCTCCGTTCCTTGGTACGAAGTCCAGCTGAACGCCGCGCCCTCGCGGGAAGCCGCTGAACGCGATCAGGTTCACACCCGCGCCCTTCAGCGCTCCAAGCACTCTTGCGCCCTCGCCCGTCCTGTTGGAAATCATGATCTTGAAGTAGTCCACCTTACGGATAGAATTCGCCATCTCTTACCTCCCGCTCCCGAATTTTCCCGTCTTCATGAATTATAAATTACTATGGGAGGGAACGCGGTAATCCTTTCGGACGCCGGGATCGACTCGGGTCTCCTACCGCGTAACAGGGAGCCGGAATGACCGGATCTGTGACTCTTCCCGTCTGGCTTGTTTTCCTCATCATCCTGCTTGCCGCGTGGGCAGCGCTCGAGCGCCTGCTTATTCCCAGCGTCCGGTGGTTCCTAAGGCGCAGGGTCACCCTGTTCATCGAGGAGGTCAACAAGCGCCTCCACCTAGAAATCCATCCATTCGCGCTGACAAAGCGCCAGGTCCTTATCGACAGGCTGATGTACGACCCCAAGGTCCTCGAAGCGGTGGAGACCCGTGCCAGGGAGGAAAACATCCCTCGCGACGTCGTTATGGGTGAAATCGGGCATTACGCGCGGGAAATAGTCCCCTCCTTCAACGCGTACGCCTACTTCCGCATCGGCTACTGGCTTGCTCGAAAAACGGCCCGCATCCTCTACCGGGTACGTGTCGGATTCACCGACGACGCAGGGTTCTCGAGGATCCACCCGAAGTCCAGCGTGGTTTTCGTAATGAACCACAGGAGCAACATGGATTACGTCCTGGTCGCGTACCTCGCGGCGACCCGCACCGCGTTAAGCTATGCCGTGGGTGAATGGGCCAGGGTCTGGCCGCTTCAAGCCCTTATCAAGTCGCTTGGCGCCTACTTCATCCGGCGCAAATCCGGCAACCCGCTTTACCGCCTCGTCCTGGAACGGTACGTCTGCATGGCCACTGAAAGCGGAGTCGTCCAGGCGATCTTTCCCGAAGGCGGCCTGACCAGGGACGGGAGCCTGCGTCCGCCCAAGCTGGGGCTACTCGACTACATGATGAGGTCTTACAACCCGGACGGGGAGCGTAACCTGGTGTTCATCCCGGTCGGCATAAACTACGACCGCACCCTCGAGGACCGTACTCTTATTGCAGATCTGGATCCGGCGGTACGCAGGAAAAGCTTTCCCCGCGCGCTTGCCACCACGCTCGGTTTCCTGTTTCGCAATGCGTTCCTGATGCTGCGCGGGCGCTGGTACCGGTTCGGGTACGCCTGCGTCAACTTCGGTTCGCCCATTTCCATGAAGGATTATTGCCGGGAACGCGGAATCGATTTCCGCGGCATGGAAAAGGAGGAACGGTTCAGGCATGTGGAAGAGCTGGCTTTACGTTTGATGGAAGCCGTCGGACACGTGATCCCGGCACTGCCGGTCTCGCTCGTAGCCGCGGCGATCCTGCGGAACCCGGAGGGCCGGACCAGCCTTCTGGAACTGAAGGCCGAGGTTCACAGGAGCATGGGAGAACTTGCGTCGGCGGGAGCACATGTCTACATCCCCCGAAGCGACCAGGATTACGCCATCGACGTCGGTTTACGCATGCTGACCCTGCGCCATCTACTGCAGGAGAAGGACGGGCTTTACTCCGCCCGCATGGAGGAACTTCCGGTTCTGCGCTATTACGCGAATTCGATCCGTCACCTGCTGCCCTGCTCCGCCCCTGTGTCCCAGGACCCGCAAGTCTTCCCGACAGCGGAATAGAGCGCACCCGACAGTAAATAGAAAACGGATCCCGCGGCGACTGTCCCGCAGAACCCCATCCACAACGCCCCCACGGATGCCAGCGACGCCCCCGCGACCGAGAAGAAACCGTTTATCCCCCAGGCAAATGGAATCGAGGATGGCGCAGCGCTTGAAAGTCTCGACATCGCGGCGGGGAACGGGACCCCCATCATGACTGCCGCCGGGGCAAGGGCTGCGAGGAAGATCGCAGTCCTCGCCGTATCTCCCGCCGCAAGAAGAAATTTCAACGAAAAGAAAAGGGAGAGGAACCCGGCCAGGGCCAGAAATGCGATCGCAGGGCATATCCTTCGGCCCATCGTTCGCGGTGATTCAAACGAACCGGAGACGATGCTTCCCATCCCCGAGAAAAACGCGAACCCACCGATAGCGGCGGTGGCAGCGCGGATGGGATCGCCGAAAAGGAGGATGCCGATCTTCAGATAGGTCATCTCGACGAGCATGTACGCCAGTCCGAGGGCGGAAAAGTAGGCTGCGAAACGGATCCCGCCCGCATTCTCCCCCAGTCGCGCGAAGGCAAGGGGAAGAAGGAGGAACACCGCCGCGAGAACCACCGAGATCGCAAGCGAAAGAAGGAGAAACACCACTCCCCATTCCACGAACGGCACCCATTGGGTCCCAAGGAGACGTCGTAAATCCGGAAGGGATGAAATTAACAGGAACTTGTGAAAGTAAGGTGAGTCGTCCGTGACAGGCGAGAGGTCGAAGAGCCCCCCCGCCAGGTCTCCTGAAGATCCCGCAAGGACGTTTGCCACGGCTTTCCGCAACGAATCGTCTTCCGGTCCCGAGGCGCCGATTCCCCCGGTGTGAGGCCAAACTACCGAGAATCCCATCTCGTCGCAGAACCGCTGCGACCTTCGATGCTCCTCCGCGTCGAACGGGATCATCCGCGCAAGAATGACGAAGGACCCCCATCCCCTCGCCATGATGACCCTTTCCTTGACTGCAGGGCCGCCGATGCGCTCCATCTCCTCCTTCAAGGTCGCGAGGATCTTCACGCTTTCCCTGGGCGGTGATTTGAGCCACCCCGAAAAGGAAATGATTCCGCGATCGGAAAGGCGGGAAAGCATCGATCGGATCCCTTCCCCGGTAAGAAGGAACGTCTCGCCCGTTGCATGGATCCCCACCGAGGAAAACGTCGCCGAGGAGATCTCCGGAACCTCGATCAGATCGAATCGCCGCTTCTCCCTGGCGAGATAATTTCTACCCGCTTCCGTTCGTATCTCCAAACCTGGAAAGGCGGACAGGCCTCCGGTGAGGACACCGAGGTCTTCCGTCACCAGCGTTACCAACTCCTTTGCGGGCTCGATGACCGTGTCAGACGCGGCCCCGTTCCCATATGCCGCCAGGATTCCCTCGGTGCCTCTCAACCCGAACTGAAGGACCGATGGACGGGACGATAGCCTGTATGCCAGCGCCATCGGGAAATAGTCGAGGTAGGCCGGAGGGCTGTTCCCTTCGACAAGCGGAACGATCCCGCGTGCCTCACCGTCGCCGAACAATGCCGCCTGGGGAGGTATGTCGCCGTCGAAACGGAAGCTCAGCCCCGGCGCGCTGTGGATCCCGGGGGCCTTAACCGCCCGGAAATCACCGGAAGGGCCGAAGCGGGACGAAAGCTCCCTGGCCTCCGGCAGCTTTCGTGCCATCGCCAGGTCCTTGTAAGGTGACAGCCGCAGAACATCGGGCGGAGCGAATATAAGCAATAGAGAGGCTGCCCATACCGCAAGCCGCGCCGTTCCAGGCCTCCTCACCGGGTCCCACGCAATGAACGCTCCGGCGGCGATTCCCAACCCGACGGGGAGGCGCAGGAGCGATCCGGTCGGGACCAGGGAAAGCGCTGCCAGCGCAAGGACAGCGCCTGCCGCGGAGCCTGCGAAACTTGCGGCATAGATCGGGCCCGGACTCCCCATCCGGAAAGCGAATGGCACGGCGATCGCCCCTCCCGCCAGGAAGAACGGGATTGCGAGGAGCAGGAAAAACAGCGCGAAGGCCGGCCAGGCGGAAGGGTCCCAAAGGAGAAGGAAGGGGTCGAAGGCGACCTTCTGCGATGCGCGGAAGGCAAGGTCGAACGACGGGGCCGCAAGGAGGATCAGCCAGGTGAAAACCTTTCGGGGAGCCTTCCCGACCCTGGTCCGAAACAGATGCATGGCGACGCCGGCGGCGCCGAACCCAAGCATCGCCTGGGATACGATCATCGGGACGAAGTGGGGCCAGAATCGGAAAGAGAGGAGGCGTATAAGGAAGATCTCGTCCGCAAGCATTGCAGCGGACAACAGGAAAACGGCGGGGATGACTCCGCCTCGCCTCCGTTTCTCAGTGCCCAAGGAGCCGGACGAAGACGACCGGAAGGACGTTGCGCTGGGAAACGGAGCCATCCGCGCCCTTCTCGAGGAACACCAGGTTCTGGGTCAGGAAGGGGCCTCCGACGGGCATGATCATCCTCCCGCCGGCCTTGAGCTGGCGAAGGAGAGGAGGAGGAATGTGGCCTCCTGCGCAGGTCACGATGATTGCGTCGAACGGCGCCTTTTCATGCCACCCGTAATACCCGTCGCCCAGCCGGACCTGGACGTTTCGATATCCCAGGTCGGACAGCGCCTTTGCGCTCCTGCCGGCCAGGGTCTCGAATATCTCCACCGTGTACACCTCGCCAGCCACTTTCGAGGCGACGGCCGCCTGGTACCCCGAACCGGTGCCGACCTCAAGAACGCGGTCGGAAGGCTTCAACCGGAGGATCTCTGTCATAAACCCGACTATGTAGGGCTGGGAGATCGTCTGCCCATCCCCGATTGGCAGCGGACGCGGTTCATACGCCCGGGAGCGGAGTTCGCCGGGCACGAACAGGTGGCGTGGAACGTCGCGCATCGCCTGCAACACCCGGGGATCGGAAACCCCTCCCCCCTGGATCTGGCCGCTCACCATCGCGTTGCGTTCCGCGACGTACCGGTCTTCATTTCCTGCGAACGAAACAGGGACTATCAGCAGCGTTACCGTCAATAGGAATGCGAACCCGCGCAGGTAAACCATTTCGCGACCCCAACTCTTAGCCCGGGGCCGGCGGAACGCCGCCGGCCCCGTCGGAATAACCTATTCCCAGATCCCTGCGCCGACCAGCAGGTCCTTGCCGGGAACTCTGTAGATGAAGCTGATCTTCTTCCGAGGTGCTGCGTCCCCCGGGTTCGCCCACATGTAACCGGACCACCCTTCGCCGCTCCCCTTGGCGAGTTCGACGAACTCCTTGAAGAGGAGTTTTCCCGGTTCCCCCTTGTCCTTCCTGTCGAGCACATTCTGCCCGATCAGCGCGGGGCTCATGGGATGGGCGAGCATCTTCCCATCCAGGTCCATCATGAAAACGTACGTGTCCTTCCAGACGAATGTTCCCTTCTTGTCGTTGATCGCCTTGATGGCCTCGTCCAGCCCCTTATCGGCGACCATGGCCAAAGCGCCCGCGGCAAGGATAAGGCCCAATATCAGCACCAGCATCGTCATTGCAACTTTTCTCATGTTTTCCTCCTTTGGATTTCCCCGTTGTCGTTTTTACTCTCCCGCACAACTCTCAACGTATTGTTGATTAGTCCGCATCTCACCTCCTTCCCGGAGATTCCAATTTCCATCGACATGCACATGATTCTGGGTTGGCGGCGATTACCCATCTCCCCCCGTCCCGGAAAAGGCAACGGTCCCAAAGATGGGCGCGACGAAAGAAAGCGTGATTCGAGGTTAATGACTTGCCGTTGGCCTGTCAATATAATGCAGGAGCGCCGTATGCCACATGTGACCGGCAGGGGAAATCGCCCGGGCCAGATTGCCGTCGGGGGCGTTAGCCGCTATTTGCGCTAGAAGCGTTATCCTGCTGATCCGGTCGTCTTTCCCGTTCCCGAAGCCTCATCACCCGGAAACTCTCCGCGTACGCGGGCAGGGGGGCGCGGCCGGTCGGACCTCCGGCCTCTCGTTCGGTTGACATCCGCGCTTTGCGGGCTTCCCCGCTTGCCCAGTCCCGGATCCTTTCGGACGGATCCCAGCCGTCGAGCTGGCTTGAATGGGCCTTAAGCGCCTCGATCTTGATGTCGATCGTGTCGGTGATATCGATCCAGGTGTTCGGCGCCGGTGTCGAGCTGACGTAAACGGCCTGTACCTTGTGGGGCATGCCATCCTCCGGCCATAACAGCTCCATTTCGGCTGCCGGGAAGACGGCTTCCAGCGCGGCCACACCCGCCGCGCGATGGTCCGGGTGGTTGATGTAGCGGTCTTCGAAGAACCATGCCTGCGGATCGCCGCATATCACGACTTCAGGCCGGTATTCCCGGATCTGCCTAACCAGCTCCCGGCGAAGCTCGAGAGTGGGCAGCAAGGCGCAGTCGTCGTGCCGCAGGAAAACCACGTTCTTCACCCCCAGTATCGCCGCCGCCGCCCGCTCTTCTTCCTCGCGTATTTCAGCAAGCGTCTCGCGGGTAAACCGCCGGTCGTGGGTCCCGGCGTTTCCGCTTGTGATAAGCACGAGGGTTACTTCGCACCCTCCCTTTGTCCAGCGGGCTATGGTGCCCGCGACGGTGAACTCGGCGTCGTCCGGGTGGGCGAAGATCCCCATCGCCGTATGTGGAAGGTAGCCGGAATCGTATTTCATCATGGATCTCCTCCGTAATCCTTCGCAATTCAGATGCCGGGAACGGCCGTTCAGTTCTTTCCCGTCGGAAACCGAACCGCGCTCGCCGTCATCGAACGTTTATGAGTATACGCGCGATGATGGCCATGCTGACCATAAGTTTCCTGGCGGCCGCGATCTCCGGAGCGGAGGACAGGAAGGAACATTCGAGGGGAGAACACCGCCTGGAAAAGGCGACATTCGCAGGCGGATGTTTCTGGTGCATGGAGCACCCTTTCGACGAACTGGAAGGCGTCGTCTCCGTGACATCCGGGTACACGGGAGGGACGAAGAAAAACCCGACGTACGAAGAGGTTTCATCCGGAAGGACCGGCCATGCGGAGGCCGTCCAGATCGTCTTCGACCCCGCCCGGATCGGCTACGGGAAACTGCTGGAAGTATTCTGGCGAAACATCGACCCGACCTCGCCGGACCGGCAGTTCTGCGACGTGGGGAAACAGTACCGTTCCGGCATCTTCCATCATGACGAAAAGCAACAGCGGCAGGCAGAGGAATCGAAGCGGGAACTCGGGAAAACCAAAACCTTCAGGGAAAGCATCGTGACGGAAATCACACCCGCCTCCGAGTTCTACCCCGCGGAAGAATACCACCAGAAGTACTACAGGAAAAACCCGATCCGGTACAAGTTCTACCGGGCCAATTGCGGGCGCGACCATCGCCTCAAGGAGCTTTGGGGGCCAGGAAACCGGTAAGAAATGGATTTTGTCTTCATCCAGCGAGGAATACGAATATATTGTTTAATATTATCAAGCCATTATATCAATATATATAATCTTTATATTTGAAGTGAACCCCAGACTCCCTTGTTGCGATGGAATATTCCGCTCTGCAAACTCTTTTTTTCCATTAATTATTCGATGAAACCTATTAAGTTTCCGTTCACGAGCGCCGATAAAGAATCCTACGCCCCTTCCGGGGATCAATGGCCGGCAAGGACGTGGCTGAAAAAAAAGGAAAGAAGCGTGGAACGGATGGACACCGGACACAAAATCCTCAGGGAGGCGAAAATCGCCCTGAAACGGGCTCAGGCCTATTCCCGCATGACGGGCGGCCCTGAGAGGGATCAGGCCTTAATACGGTTCATACTCACCGCCCTGTTCAGCATACACATCCATAGATACCAGGACACCCCATCCGTAACGGCGGAGATCTTCATACTCGTCTATTCGTACCTCCTCTACTCCTCGATAATGCTGGTCTCAACCTACATCCAGCCGGGAAAAAGCACTCTCCGCCGAATGTCCGGACTCACGCTTGATACCGCCATCGTCTGCTACGGAATGTATCTGACCGGACTGCCCGGCTCCCCGCTGGTGCTCGTGCTGTACTGGAACATGTTCGGGTACTCGTTCCGTTACGGGAAGAATTACCTGTTTTTCGGAATGGCGCTCTGCCTGGTGTGTTTCGGGGCCACGATCTGGTACAGCCCCTTCTGGAACTCCGTATGGGAGCTCGGTGTCGGACTTCTGCTGGGGATGCTGGCGATCCCCGCGATGTTCGTGGGCGTGATGATCGGCAAGGTCACAAAAGCGATGGAAAAGTCCGAGATCGCCAACAGGGCTAAATCGAGATTCGTCGCAAACATGTCGCACGAGATGCGCACCCCGCTGAACGGGATTCTGGGAACGGTTGAGCTCTTCGCGGGGACACGGATGGACCCGGAACAGCAGGAGTACGTGAAAACCGTCCGGGCCTCGGCCGCAGCGCTGTTGTCCCTGGTAAACGACGTCCTTGACTTCTCCAAGATCGAGGAAGGAAAGGTGTCGATCCAGCCCGAGGACATGGATCTTCACGCCTTCATCAAGACCACCGCCTCCATCATGGCAAGACAGGTGAAGGCCAAGGGCCTCACGTTCCGCGTGATGGTCTCCTCGTCCGTCCCCTTCCTGGTGCACGGAGACCTGTCCAGGATCCGGCAGGTCCTTACTAACCTTCTCTCCAACGCCGCCAAGTTCACGGAAAGAGGCGAAGTCGCCTTGCGGGTCCTCAAGGAAGCGGAGGACGAGGATACCGTGACGGTGCGCTTCGAGGTAGCCGACACGGGGATCGGCATGACGAAAGAGGCACGGGGGCTTATCTTCGAGAGGTTCACCCAGGCGGACGACTCGATAACCAGGAGGTTCGGGGGAACGGGCCTGGGGACGACCATTTCCAAGGAGCTCGTCGAACTCATGGGAGGGAACATCGGCGTCGAAAGCGAACTCGGCAAGGGAAGCCTCTTCTGGTTCACGACCAAATTCGGGAAGCAGCCCGAGAGCGCGGCCGCGGCATCGATGCGCATGCCCATTTCCCGCACGAGGGTGCTCCTGGTCTCCTCGGACGACTCGGTCGCCGAAACGATCAACGGCTTCCTTCTTTCCTGGGGGGTGGGACACATCCGGAGGGTGTACAACACGGGGCAGGCGTACGACTACGCAAGTCGCGTCATCCGGGACCGGTCGACCTGTCACATCGCCATCGTCGTGAAGAACGAACTGAACGAGGACCCGTTCCGGTTCTCATCTACATTGCGGCAGATGGACGCCCTTCACAAGATGCGGCTGGTTCTCGTAGGCGACGGCTGCTCCGGCGAGTACGGGGAAGATGCGTCGAAGCACGGGTACCGGGCCATGGTGGAGTCTCCGGAAAGCGTGCGGGACGTCCTGTGCGCATTGCACTATGTCCTCCCGTACGAGGAGGGGTGGCACCCCGCCCTGCCGGTGATGGTCGGTCACGGAAGCGCTGGCCCACGCCGCCTGAAGATACTGGTCGCCGAGGACAATCCCACCAACCAGATGGTCATAGCTAAACTCCTGGAGCGCGCGGGCCACGAGGTCAGGTTGGTCGAGAACGGACAAATGGCACTGGACGTACTCCGCACGGAGACGATGGATATCGCCCTGCTCGATCTGAACATGCCGGTGATGGGGGGGCTGGATGCCGCCAGGAAATATCTTGCCGAAACCGGGAACAAGCCTCCCATCCCCCTCGTTGCGCTCACGGCCGACGCCACCCTGGATTCGAGGAAAGCGTGCGAAGCGGCCGGGATCAAGTCTTATATCACCAAGCCGTTCGAGACAAGGAAGGTGCTCAACATGCTCAATCTCCTTACCATGCAGAATGTTGCCCCAAACGCTTCGACCATGGCGGGAACCGACTTCGCCGAACACGCCGGCAAGGAGGCACGGCCAGGGCTCGACGAGACGATGCTCGAGGAAATCGAGGCGATGGGACCCACCAAGGACTTCGTCAAGAACCTCGTATGGATCTTCATCCGGGACAGCGAAAAGCGGATCCGGGAAATGGAATCTGCGTCCGAGGCCAAGAACGTGAGGGTCTTCTGCGACGCGGCCCATGCGCTGAAAGGTATGGCGGGCTCGATCGGCGCGCTCACGGCCATGGACATCTGCGAGAAGCTTCAACGGATGCAGGGGAACGAAACGAAGGAGGTGCGACAGACCGTCGTCGTAGAACTCAAGGAGGAAATCGGAAGGGTCAGGAAGGCGCTGATCCGGCGGATCAGCAGGACCGACCCCGCCTTCGGGGAAGGAACCGTGTAACCCGGATCCAGCCGGATCGCAAAGTTAAATATCGTCCCTTGCCCGCAGGAAAGCCTGAACCAGGTTCGCCGCCGAAAAATCCCCTGAGGTGACGAGACGCACGTGGAAATCACCGGGGAAAAGTTTCCTGGCTATATCCGCCGCGCTAATCCCCTCCCTGTTCATTATAACAATCCGGTCTGAAACCTCCTCGAAGTAGGATATCTTCCGCTCGATCTGCCTCGCCGGATGGCGGATGACGTTGCCCATGCCCGTGAACATCACCTCTGCCCCCAGCGAAGACAGCATTCTCAGCGTCTTAGTTACCAGTCGGACATCGTACCCCTCGCGAAGCACACGGTCCTGTCCCCCGATGAACGCATCCCCGGAGAAAAGCCATCCCTTGTTCTCCTCGTAGAACACGACATGATCCGGCGAGTGCCCGGGAGAATGGATCACCTTGAACCGTCGCCGTTCCGTATCGATGGTATCCCCTACAGGTTTCCCCACCGAAGGTGAAGGCGTCCCGAAAAACAGCTTCTGATAGGGAAGCAGGGAAAGTTTTCGAGGATCGGAGATTATGGGGAGGGCCTTTTCATGGGCGAAAACGGGAACACCGTGGCATTCCTGTAGGATCGCGTTGCCCCCTATGTGGTCCTCGTGCGCGTGGGTGATTGCGATCGCCGTGACGCGTCGGTCCGAAAGGGACCGCGCGAAACTTCTGCAGAGAAGGGGGATTCCCGAGTCGATGAGAAGTCCGTCCACCAGGTAGCAGGAAGACCGGTAGAGCTTCTTCCCCAGGATTCGCCGTGCCATGACGAAGCGGACTACGCCGTCCTCGACGACGTCAACGTTCACCATCTTCAGGCGATCGCGGTGGTTTCCATCGCCCGGCCGAGATGGTCGGGTGCGAGACGGTCCGCGTTCCTGAAGATCGCAGCGGCCTTTCTCGCGAAGGCCTCGTATCTTTCCTCGTCCTCCACCAGGGCGTGGAGCGCCTTGTCGTTCAATACATATCCCGCGTCTGCATACCGGTAGATTCCCTCCGGGACGAGAACCTCCCTTTCGAGCGTCTGAAGTCCCGCATAATGGGGTTCAAGGCCGTTCCAGATCATCTGGAACGCACGCAGGGCAAGCCTGTCCTTGATGCCGCTTCCCCGGTGGAACCGGAAGGGAGCCTCGAACACGGCCCGCTGGAGCTCGCTGGGTAGCATTCGTGCGGGAAGGATGTTCACCGCGTGCCCATTGCGGTACTTGTTGTGCCCCCCGGGGATATTGCGGCCCTCCGACAGCATGTCGTCGACCGTCCCCGGCGCGATGCTTCTCGCGTAGACCTGTATGTTGTAAAGACCTATCCGCTCGCCGAACTCGGCGATATTGACCACGTCCTCGTAGCTGTCCCCGTCGAACCCCGCCACGAAAGTCGAAGGGATATTCAGCCCGTTCTTTCGCAGGTTCTCAACCGCCACGTAGTATTTCTGCAGGTCGCTTCTCTTTCTCATCTGGATAAGGCTTCTGCTGCTGATCGACTCCAGCCCGAGGCAGACGTTGGCAACGCCAGCACGCGCCATGAGCTTGATCGTTTTTTCCGGAATCGCCCCCGGGCCTTCGACGAACTGGTCGGCCCGGCAAAGGACCGTCATGACGGGCTTATCCTTGCGA
>JAENIX010000256.1 GCA_016844415.1 Actinomycetota bacterium
GCAGTTCGAACGGTGGGCGGACGCGTGAGCATCCTGACGGTGGAAGGGCTCGGAAAAACGTTCGGCGGCCTGAAGGCGCTGAGCGGCGTGAGCTTTTCGATCAAGAAGGGCGAAATCCTTGGCGTCATCGGGCCGAACGGCTCCGGGAAGACGACGCTGATCAACTGCATCACGGGCTTCGTCCGCCCCGACGAGGGGAAGGTTCTGTTCAAGGGCGGGGATATCACCCGCTGGCGCCCGCATAAGATCGCCCGGATAGGGGTCGCGAGGACCTTCCAGGTCATGCGGCCCTTCTACTCCCTTCCGGCGTACAAGAACCTCATCATCCCGCTCTGGTCGCCTCGTGCGCGGAAGGAGGGCGGCTGGCGCGGCGGGGGGAAGCACGGCGACCGCGACACGGTGGCCATCGACATTCTCGAGGAGATCGGCTTCGAGCGCGATTCGAGGGTTCCCTACAAGCTGGCGTCCACGCTTCCGACGGGGTACCTGAAGCGGCTCGAGCTGGCGCGCTGCCTCGCGCTCCGGCCCGAGGTCATCTTTTGCGACGAGGTCTTTTCGGGCTTAAGCGCGAGCGAGGTGGCGAGCATGCTGCCGCTCATCGAGAAACTGAAGATGGGGGGGATCACGCTGGTCCTGATCGAACACCGGCTGCGCGAGCTGTTCAAGGTGGCGGACCGGGTCATGGCGCTGCAGTTCGGGGAGAAGATCGCCGAGGGGCATTACAGGGACGTCATCGAAGACGCAAGGGTCAAAGAGGCGTACCTCGGAATCGAGGAGATCTAGTGGTGCTCGAGGCTTCCGGCCTGATGGTCTACTACGAGAACATGCTCGCGCTGAACAACGTCGGCCTCAAGGCGGAGGAAGGCTCCGTGATCGGGGTCTTCGGTTCCAACAGCGCGGGGAAGAGCACACTGATGTACATGCTCTCGGGCATCCTTCTGGACATCCGGAAGAAAGAGGAGATGCGGGGCGGCGAACGGATCACCCTCCTCGGGAAGATCACCCTCGACGGCGAGGAGATCACAACGCTTGCGCCGCACGAGCGCGCGGCGCGCGGCATCATTCTTTGCCCGGAGCGCAGGCGTATCTTCGGGGAAAGCTCGGTCATCGAGAACCTGCGGATCGCCGCGCCAGGGACATCGAATACGTCTTCCGCATCTTCCCGCGCCTGAAGGACCACATCCACCGCCAGGGCGGTTTCCTCAGCGGCGGGGAGCAGCAGATGCTGGCGATCGGGCGGGCTCTCATGGCGCACCCGAAGATCCTGCTCCTGGACGAGCCGCTCCTGGGCTTGAGCCCCGCCTACCAGAAGATCGTGATCGACTCGATCCGCGAGATCCGGGCGGCCAGGGGGATCACCATCGTCATCGCGGAGCAGTACGCGAGGCCGGTCATCCCGGTGATCGACCGGGGGTACATCATCGAGAACGGCTCCGCGATCCTCGAAGGGACGAAAGAGGAACTGATGGGCAACCCCGACGTGAAATCCGCGTATTTCGGCGTGTGATGACGATCGATCCGCGATATCGCGGGACGACCTTCGGCGGCTTCGAGGAGTCGTGCCGGAAATACCCGGACAGGACGGCGATCGTCTACCTCGGCGAACGGTTCAGCTACGCGGAGCTCGGGAGACTGGTGGACCGGTTCGCGGCCGGACTGCTCGAGATCGGCGTGAAAACGAAGGGAAGGGTTCTCCTTTATCTGAGGAATTGCCCCCAGTGGGTCATCGCGAACTACGCGATCAACAAGATCGACGCCGTCGTCGTGCCGGTGTCTCCCATCTACACCTCGCACGAGCTGGAGTACATCGTGAACGACGCCGAGGTCGAAACGGTCATCTGCCTCGACACGAATTTCATGTATGTCCGGGAGGTGATCGCCAGGACGGACCTGAAACGGGTGATCGTGACCGGACTCGCGGATCTGCTGCCCCCCTGGAAAAGGGCGTTCGGCTACCTGTTCGACAAGATCCCCGCGGGAAAGGTGGAGTGGAGCGGGGAAGTGATTTCCTTCAAGGAGGTCCTCCGGAAGAGCAAGGCGCACCTTCCGGCGATCGAGATCAACCCCGCGGGGGACCTCGCCTATATCATGTACACCGGCGGGACGACGGGCTTCCCGAAAGGCGTCGTCGGAAACCACAGCGGCGAGGTCTCCTACATCAGGGACATGAACGACGACGTGTTCCGGGAGTACCTGGTGGAGGGGCAGAGCACGATCCTGATGGTCAATCCACTGTACCATATCATGGCCAAGGGGTTCGCGATCGCGACGGCGTTCAACAAGGGGAACACGCTGGTCCTGATGCCGATCCCGGAGCCCGACGCCATCCTCGACGCGATCCGGAAGTACCAGGTGACCTGGATGCTGGGCGTCCCGTCCCTGTACCGTATCCTCCTCGAGAACGACCGGATCGACCAGTATGACCTGCGCTCCCTCCGGTACTGCTATTGCGGCGGCGACGTGTTGCCGGCGGGCGTCCTGAACAGCTGGGAGCAGCGCTGCGGCGTGCCGATCTACCAGGTGTACGGCTCCACCGAGGTGGGCCACGTGACGTACAGCCCTCTCGATAGAAGACCGTCTCCGAAGACGGTGGGGAAGCCCCTCCGGTCGCGGAAGTGCATCATCATCGACCCCGGGTCGACGGAGCCGGTCCCGCCAGGCGGGATCGGCGAACTCGCGGTCACTTCCGTGTTCACGCTGAAGCGCTATTGGAACAAGCCGGAGGAGACGGCGCGGTCCTACGTCCCGATCGGGGGCGAGGTTTTCTACCGGACCGGCGATTTCATGCGGTTCAACGAGGAAGGGGAAATCGAGTTCATCGAGCGCACCGGAGATGTCATCAAGTACAAGGGATATCGCATATCCGCCTCCGAGGTCGAGGCGGTGCTTCAGGATCATCCCGCGGTCATCGGAGCGTGCGTCATCGGGGTGCCCGATGAAGCCACCGGCGAGCGGTTGAAGGCGATCGTCGTGCTGAAACAGGACGCGAGGGGCGTCGACAGCGCCGACCTCCTCCGGTGGTGCAGGGAGAGGCTGGTGTCGTACAAGGTGCCGAAGTATGTCGAATTCCGGGACATGCTCCCGAAATCGAAGATCGGCAAGCTGTTGCGCAGGGAGATCCGCGACGAGGAGAAGCGGAAGCTCCGGTAA
>JAENIX010000053.1 GCA_016844415.1 Actinomycetota bacterium
TGAAGCCCGTCGCGCAGATACTCGGAACGTACATCGTCTGCGAGAGGTCGAGGGAAGTCGTAATCATAGACCAGCACGCGGCGGACGAGCGGATCGTCTTCTCAAGGCTCAAGGGCTCCCTCCTCGGAAGCGGGGCATCCGCGCAGCAATGGCTCGTTCCGCATGTGGTCACCCTTCCGGGCGCGGTGAAAGGGGAGCGGGCCGAAGTCGAGGCGTTCCTGTGCCGCGCCGGGTTCGTCCTGAAGCCCGCCGGCAAGGACGCGCTCAAGATCACCGGCGTTCCCGCCATCCTCGGATATTTCGACGTCCAGAAGTGGTGGAAGGACTTCTGCGACTTCCTCATCGCCCAGGAGACGATGCCAAAGGGTATCTTCGACGCGGACCGCGAGCTTTGGCGGATCGCGTGCCACGCCTCCGTGCGCTCCGGAGACCTGTTGGACAGGGAAGGGATGCGCGCCCTTCTGCTCGAGCTGGACAGTGCGGTCGCCTCCCACAGCTGCCCGCACGGCCGCCCCGTGTGGGTCAAGCTTTCAAGCGCCGAGCTTGGGCGGATGTTCGGACGCACCTGAAGTCTTACGGATAGCGGCGCCTATGGAGGAAAACCGCCTTCTGGTCCTTTCGGGCCCCACCGCTTCGGGGAAAACCGCGCTTTCGCTGTCCCTGTCCCGTATCCTTCCGCTGGAAATCGTAAACGCGGACTCACTCCAGGTATATCGGGGGATGGATATAGGGACCGCGAAACCCGATGCGCGCGACCGGCTGGAAATCCCGCATCACCTGATAGATGTGGCGGACCCGGACGAGGAATTCAACGCGGGCCGATTCGTCGACGAGGCGGAGAGCGCGATCCTCGGGATCAGGAAGCGAGGCAGGTTCCCGCTGGTTACCGGGGGTACGGGGATGTACATCCGGGCGCTGCTTCGGGGCCTCGACCCTCTCCCTTCGGACCCCGGGATCAGGGCTGTGCTCGCGCGCCAATGGCGGGACGAGGGGGGAGCGGCCCTGCACGCGGAGCTGAAAGCGATCGATCCACCATCGGCCGTGGCTATCCACCCTTCCGACAGGGTGCGGGTGCTGCGTGCGCTGGAGATTGCCGGGATCACCGGCGCCCAGCCCAGCAAGCTCAAGCGGCGGTGGACGAATGACGGGGGGAAATTCCGAATCCTGTTCATCGCGCTATCGACGGACCGCGAAAAGCTGTACGGGCGCATCGACGCCCGCGTGGACGAGATGTTCCGCAGAGGGTTTGTCGAGGAGGTCCGGGGGCTTCTTGACGCCGGGTTCGGGCCGGAACTGAAACCGATGAATGCGCTCGGGTACCGGCACGTCATTTCCCACCTTTCCGGGGCCCTGTCGCTCCCGCTGGCGATCGCCGGTCTGAAACGGGACACGCGCAGGTACGCGAAACGCCAGTTGACCTGGCTCTCCGGCGAGCCCGAGGCGGTCTGGATTGATGCGGGAAAGGCAGCGGAAACGGTGTCATCACTTGCCAAAAAGTTCTTGTTATAACCTGTAAATTGCCATAAATTTAGGGTTTACCCGGGAAAGGAGTCCCCATGATCCTCCAGTATCTCGAGTTCGAGAAGCCGATCGTCGAGCTTGAAAACCGCCTGGAGCAGTTGCGGCGGGTGGACGACGGGTCGGACAGGAACCTCCGGGAGGAGATAGGCAAGCTCGACAAGAAGATCGGCAAGATCCGCAAGGATATATTCTCCAATCTTACCCGCTGGCAGATTACCCAGCTGGCACGCCATCCAAATCGGCCATATATGCTAGATTATATAAACCATTGCTTTAAGAATTTCCTGGAGATACACGGGGACCGCGCGTTCCGGGACGACCCACCGGTGGTCTGCGGTTTCGCGGAGCTTGAAGGCGAAAAGGTGATCGTCATCGGGCAGCAGAAGGGGAGGAACACGACCGAAAAAATCCGGCGCAACTTCGGAATGGCCAACCCGGAAGGATACCGGAAGGCCCTGCGGGTGATGAAGCTCGCGGAGAAGTTCCGCCTTCCGGTCATCACGTTCATCGACACCCCGGGGGCCTTTCCGGGCATCGGGGCGGAGGAGCGTGGCCAGTCCGAGGCGATCGCGAGGAACCTGCTTGAGATGGCGCGGCTTGAAACCCCCATCCTCGTCGTCGTCGTCGGCGAAGGAGGAAGCGGGGGGGCGCTGGCGCTTGGCGTTGGCGACGATATCCTGATGTTGGAGTACGCGATCTACTCGGTCATCTCCCCGGAAGGGTGCGCCTCGATCCTGTGGCGCGACACGGCTCAGGCCGAGACCGCCGCGGATATGATGAAAATCACAGCCACGGACCTCAGGAAATTCGGCGTCGTGGACCGTATCATACCGGAACCGGCCGGCGGAGCCCACCGGGACCACAAGGCGGCGGGCGACGCCGTGCGGGTCGCCATGTCGGAGTCGTTATCCGTCCTCCGCTCCTTCTCCGTCAAGGAGCTGCTGGACCGCCGGTACGCGAAGTTCCGCAACATCGGCGTGATCCGGAAGAAGACCGGGAGCAACGGGTGACGAAAGACAGGCTTAAGGAGCTGCGCGACGAGATCGACCGGCTGGACGACCGCATCCTCGAACTGCTGAACCGCAGGGCCGGAGCGGTGGTCGATGTCGGCAGGATCAAATCGGACAAGAACCTCCAGTTCTACGTCCCGGAGCGCGAGGTCGAGATACTTCTGCGCCTGACGGCGGAGAACCGGGGACCGTTCCCGAACGAAGCGCTAAAGGCGATCTACAGGGAGATCATTTCCGCATCTCACGCGCTGGAGAAGCCGCTTTCGGTGGCGTACCTCGGCCCCCGGGCGACGTTCACCCACCTTGCGTGCCTCAAGCATTTCGGCGAGAGCGCCGATTACGTTTCGCAGATAAACGTGTCGGAGGTCTTCGAGGCGGTGGAACGCGGCCTCGCCGACTTCGGCGTCGTGCCCATCGAAAACTCCAGCGAGGGGATAGTCAGCAACACGCTCGACATGTTCGTCGATCACAACCTCCTCATATGCGGCGAGATTCTCGTGGAGGTCGCCCACGACATGCTTTCCGTGACGGGCGACATGGACCACGTAAGGAAGATCTACTCGCACCCGCACGCCATCGCCCAGTGCCGGGGGTGGCTTGAGCGTAACTTCCGCGGGACTCCCGTCTTCGACGTGGAGAGCACCGCGCGCGCCGCGGAACTGGCCGTGGACGACCCATCGGCCGCCGCGATCGCCGGGGAGGCTGCGGCCAAGATCTACGGGCTGAAAAGCATCAGGAAGCGGATCCAGGACAACACGAACAATTTCACCCGGTTCATAATAATAGGGAAGATAGCGCCGAACCTCACCGGCAACGACAAGACGTCCATCCTGTTCGCGGCAAGGGACGAGGTCGGGGCGCTCTACCTGATGCTGGAGCCGTTCGCGAAACACCAGGTCAACCTCACGAAGATCGAATCCAGGCCCGTCAAGACGAAGGCCTGGGAATACCTCTTCTTCCTCGATATGGAGGGGCACATCACGGTCGACCCGATAGCGAAGGCCGTGGACGAACTCCGGACGCGGGCTCAATATCTGAAAATCCTGGGATCCTATCCCCGCGCCATTTGACGCCGCCCCGGTTGCCTGAACCAGGGTCGAGGGCCGGGGATAAAAGGAGGACCGACACATGATCATCGTATTGAAGGCGGGAGCGACCGACCGGGAAATCCGGCTGATCGAGGAGAAGATAAAGTCCCTGGGGCTTGCCGCGCACATATCGAAGGGGGTGGAACGGACGATCATCGGGGCGATCGGCGACGAGCGGTACGTGGCGGCCGAAGCGTTCGAGGGGCTGGAGTACGTCGAGAAGGTCCTGCGGATACTGAAGCCCTACAAATTGGTCAGCCGCGATTTCCGGAAGGAGGACACGGTCATCACGGTGCTGGGGAAGAAGATCGGGGGAGGCGTGGTGGCGCTCTTCGCCGGCCCCTGCTCCGTGGAGAACAGGGACATGATGATCGGGATCGGCGGCCAGGTGGCCGCCGCGGGCGCTTCCTTCCTGCGGGGAGGGGCGTTCAAGCCGCGCACTTCGCCTTACGCTTTCCAGGGACTGGGAGAGGAAGGGTTGCGTTACCTTGCCGAAGCGCGCGAGGCGACGGGGCTGCCGATCGCAACCGAGCTGATGGACCCGAGGGACATCGACCTGGTCGCTAAATATGCGGACGTGATCCAGATCGGCGCCCGGAACATGCAGAACTTCCGTCTTCTGACCGAGGTGGGAAAACTTGACAAGCCGGTGATACTGAAACGTGGGCTCTCCGCCACCATCGTGGAATGGCTGATGTCAGCGGAATACATCGCCTCGGAGGGCAACCACAGGATAATCCTCTGCGAGCGAGGGATCCGCACGTTCGAGCAGGCGACCCGGAACACGTTCGACGTCTCGTCGATACCAGTGGTGAAAAGCCTCTCGCATCTGCCCGTGATCGCCGACCCCAGTCATGCCGCCGGGAAGATGAGCCTCGTGGAGCCGCTGGCCGCGGCCGCCATCGCAGCGGGCGCCGACGGGATCATGGTCGAAGTCCATCACGAACCGGAGGCGGCGCTCTCGGACGGCCCGCAGTCGCTTCGGCCAGAGGCCTTCCAGGCGATGGTATCCCGACTGAAACGGATCGCCGCTGCCGTCGGGAAGACCCTGGGGACAACTTGAGAGTGGAGCGGCTGGGCATCCTCGGGCTGGGTCTTATCGGAGGGTCGCTGGCGCTATCCTTGAGGGGGAAGCGCGGCGCTCCCGAGGTCTGGGGGTGCGACAGGAACCCCGAGCACGTCCGGATGGCGCTTGCGGACCGCGCGATCGCGCGCGGCTGCACCGAGAAGGAAATCGCCTCGTGCGACATCGTCGTCGTCTGCGTACCCGTGCTCCGCTCGGTCGTGCTGTTGCGGCGCATCGGCCGGCGGATGCGGCCCGGCGCGGTGCTGACCGACGCAGGCAGCGTAAAGGCGGCGGTGGTCCGCGCCGGACAGGAAGCGACCCGGGACGGGGCGGAGTTCGTAGGCGGACACCCCATCGCCGGCACCGAGAACTCGGGGTATTCCGCGGCCGACCGCCTGCTCTTCAAGGGCAGGACCTGCATAATCACCCCGACGGAAGCGAACACGGGGAAGTCCTTGCGCAGGGTGGAGCGGCTCTGGAGAATGGCCGGGGCGCGCGTCCTGCGCATGGAGCCGGACGTCCACGACCACGTCTTCGCCTACGTCTCCCACCTCCCTCACGCAGTCGCTTACGCCCTCGTGCACTCCGTGGCCACTTTGGGCTCGAGGGTGCCACTTGGGTACTCGGCCGGGGGTTTCCGCGATTTCACGAGGATCGCCTCGAGCAACCCGGAGATGTGGAAGGACATCGTATTGCAGAACCGCAGGGAGGTGCTGGGCGCCGTGGGGCATTACCGCAGAAACCTCTCCATGCTCGAAGGGCTCATCAGGCGTGGAGACAAGGCCGGCCTCCTTGCATATTTCCGGAAAGCCAAGTCCACCCGGGACGGCATGTGAATCAATGAAAAGCAAAGTCAGGATTTCAGGGACGGTCAAGGTCCCCGGAGACAAGTCGATCAGCCATCGCGCCGTGCTGCTTTCCTCCATTGCGGAGGGAGAGAGCCATATCCGCGGTTTTCTTAACGCCGGGGACACGCTCTCCACGGTGGGCATGGTGCGCGCCCTCGGGGTGGAGGTCCGGCAGGAATCCGAGACGGTGCTGCGCGTGGCGGGACGCGGCCTCAAGGGGCTCTCCGAGCCGGAAGACGTCATCGACGCCGGGAATTCCGGCACGACGATGCGCATCGGCGCGGGGATCCTCGCCGCCCAGCCGTTCATCTCCATCGTGACGGGAGACCCTTATCTGCGCCGCCGGCCGATGAAACGTATCGTGGAGCCTCTCGTTAAAATGGGCGCGGCGATCTCCGGGCGGAAGGGGGGCACTCTCCCGCCGCTGTGCATCCGGGGAGGAAATCTTTCCGGGATCCGGCACGAGATGACGGTGGCATCCGCGCAGGTGAAGTCGTCGATTCTCCTGGCGGGTCTTTTCGCCGAGGGCCCCACCACCATCGTCGAACCTCTCCCTTCACGGGACCACACCGAGAGGATGCTCACCGCGATGGGGGCGAAGATCGAGTGTTTGGGAAACGAGATAACGGTCCATACGGCGGACCGCCTTCGGCCGATTTCGATCGACATCCCCGGGGACATATCCTCGGCGGCGTTCTTCATGGTGCTCGCCGCGTCGGTACCCGGCGCCAACCTGCTGCTGGACGGCGTCGGCGTGAACCCGTTGCGCACGGGACTTATAAACGTCCTGCGAAGGATGGGGGCGGAGATACAGCTCGAGACGCTTCGGATGGAAGGCCTCGAGCCGGTGGCCGATATCGAGGTCCAGGGATTCGAACTGACCGGAACGGAAATATTCCCGGAGGAGATACCGGGGTTGATCGACGAGGTCCCCGCGCTTTGCGTGGCCGCGGCGCTTGCCGAGGGCCGCACCGTC
>JAENIX010000054.1 GCA_016844415.1 Actinomycetota bacterium
GGGGGAAGAGCCGTTGGGAGAGGACCCGGCCGTCATTCTCAAGGATCCGGGGAAGAACGCCGAAATATCCGCCACCCTGCGGTGGGGCGCGGAGGAAGGCGGAAAGTACGAGTGGGAGGCGGAAATTCTCCGCGTGGACGGCACCTCCTTTTCCGGCGAGCTGAGCATCACATGGCTATCCAGGGTGAACCGCAGCAATACATTCATTCCGAAGCTGGAAGGTCCTCTCGGGATGATCATCCTGCGGGACATCACGCACAGGAAGAAGGTTCTCGAGGATTTGCGGGAGCAGCGGGACTTTTCCGCGAAGATCCTCGACATCGCGGGCGTCCTCGTCGTCCAGCTGGATCCCCGGGGGGAAATTCTGCTGGTCAACCGCCAGTTCGAGCAGGTCACCGGATTCGCCAGGGAGCGGATCTCAGGCAAGGAGATGGCCGGCCTGCTGATCTCCGGGCCGTACCGGTCCTCATACCGCCGCGCGTTCGCATTGGTGCTTGAGGAATCGGTGCCGCAGAATCTCGAGTTTCCTCTCGTGACGAAGACCGGCGAGGAGAGGACGGTGGTCTGGAACCATGCCGTGCTGAGGAATCAGGAAGGCATCATGACCTCGATCGTGGCAACGGGGACCGACGTCACGGAAAGCCGCCGGCTCGAACGGCAGATAATACAGATGCAGAAGATGGAGGCCGTGGGGACGCTCGCCGGTGGTATCGCTCACGACTTCAACAACATCCTCACGGGAATCCTGGGCAACCTCGACCTTGCGACTTCGCTCCTTCCTTCCGGATCGCCGGCGGCGATTCCGGTCCATGAATCGATCAAGGCATCCGAGAGGGCAGCCAACATGGTGCGTCAGCTCCTCGATTTCTCCAGGCGGTCCCCCTCTGAGCGCAGGGCGATCGATCTTGGAAAGGTGTCGCGTGAAGTCGTGGACCTCTTCTCTCAGGCGATCGACCGGCGGATCGAAGTGGAGATCCACTCCCACGACGACCTGTGGCTTGCCGCCGCGGACCCCAACCAGATTCACCAGGTGATGATGAACCTCTGCGTGAACGCCAGGGACGCGATCATGGAATGTCTCGAAGCGAAGCGGGGGGGCGATCCGCACCCGGGGGGACACCGTATACGGATCGTCACGAGGAACGTCACGGTCGGTGATGAGTACCGCCGCGAATACCCATATGCGCGCAACGGAGATTTCGTCGTCGTGTCGATTTCCGACAACGGCGTGGGGATGGACGAATCGACGCAGCGCCGGGTGTTCGAGCCGTTCTACACCACGAAGAAGCTGGGGCGGGGCACAGGGCTTGGCCTTTCCACCGTTTACGGCATCATAAAGCAGCACGAAGGCTGGATCAATCTCGAGAGCCTGCCGGGAAAGGGGACCACGTTCCACGCGTATCTGCCCCGGGATGTAGAGGGGGCGGAAGAGGAGAAACCCCAGAGCCCGGATGCGGGCAGGACGAAGACGGGGAAGGAGACGATCCTCCTTGTGGACGACGAGGAGATGATCAGGAGCCTCGCCCAGCAGGTTCTGGAAGTCCACGGCTATTCCGTCCTGGTCGCCGCCGACGGCCAGGAGGGGATCGACATCTATCGCCTGCGGCGCGACGAGATCGACCTCGTGATCCTGGACCTGACGATGCCGCACCTGTCTGGAAACGAGGTTCTGGCACGCATTCGGAAGCTGGACCCTCACGCGAGGGTCATCATCTCCAGCGGACACCCGTTGAGGGAAACCCCGCGGGCGTCGGCGTTCCTCCCCAAGCCGTACCGCGCCGATACGCTGATCCGCCTGGTGAGGGAAGTCCTCGACAGCTGCCTGGAAGAGGCGTAGCTCAATCCTTGAGCGCAGAACGGATCGCGGCGCGTACGATGTATCCGGAAAGGTGCATGATCGTATCCTGAAGATCGGGGTCGATCTCCATCGACGCGAGGCACGGGTGATGGTGGTGGCGCAGCGCCCCGGTGTCGGCCGCTTCCGGGAGACGGACCCCATTCAGTATGGAGGCGACGAACTTCGCCGATCCGCAAGGCGCGTCCCGGAGCACCTCCACGGATGTCACAAGATCGCCGTCCCGTTCGATCCGGAATTTCGGCCGTCCGAACTTCGCGGCGAATTCGGACAGCAGCCGGTCCGGCCCGCCGTCGAATCCGCAGAAAGGGCGCGGAAATGCGCATGCGATTCCCATGGCGGCGAGCCGCTTCCGGACCTGGTTCTCCAGGCCGGGCGGGCAGACGGCGCGGTCGTCCACCGCGGCAATAACGGCTTTTGCTCCGCAACGTTTTGCCATGTCCGGAATCATCTCGGCCGCTCCGGGAGTTTCGTGGAGGGAAACGAGCAGGTCCGCCGCGGGCAGGGCGGCGGGCAGGAAATCCTCCGGGTCGTCGATCACCATGGGGAGTCGCGCCGGCAGCTTGAGCACTGCGACTTCCCATCCCGCTGGGCCGTTCGCGCGGACGTTTTCCGCGGTCCGCTCCCCGTACCTGCCCTGCACCGAAAAGAGAATCCTCATCGCGGATCCCCCGAAAGAAGAACGGAAACGGCTTTTGCCATCTCCCTTGCCGCAGGAGATTCTTCGGACAGGTCGAGGAAGGAACGGGACGCCGACTCCCATGCCGCAAGCGACGGATCGTGTGGGATCACCGCCAGCAACGGGATGGGAAGGCATGGCGTTTCCGCGGCGTCTCCCGCTGCGTACGGCCGGTTCAGCAGAAGCCAGGTCTTTCCGACCTTGAGGGAAAGCTCCGCGGAGAGGTCACGGATGGCTCGCGCGGCCGAAATGCCCCGCGGGGATGGATCGGCTACCAGCACCAGGTGGTCGATCCTTCGCAGGTTGCGCCGTGAGAGGTGTTCCATGCCCGCCTCGTTGTCTACGACGACGGCGGCGTAGCCGCCCGCGAGCCGGGATAGCGACCTGCGCAGCAGATCGTTCACGAAGCAGTAGCAGCCGGGCCCCTCGCCGCGGCCCATCGCGATCAGGTCGACGTCCTTGCCTTCGATGACCCGTTGCTGGACCATGGCTTCGAGTTGCTCCCCCTTGGATGCGGCCCCGCCGGAGGAATCGAGAAGCTCCTCGCGGATCGATCCCAGCCCGTTAGGGGAGGGGAACCCGAGGAGCAGGTGAAGATTGGCGTTGGGGTCGGCGTCCACCGCGAGCAGCGGGCGGATGCGGGATGCGAGAAGCCCGCGCAGCAGCAGGGCGGAACAGGTGGTTTTCCCGACTCCTCCCTTTCCCGCGACTGCGATCATGACGCTCATGCGGAGCCCACCCCGTATCGCTTTTTCAGGAGGTCGGAAAGCTCTCCGGCCATGAGCACCGCCAGCTCCGCGTCCTCGACCGAAAGCGTTCCAAGCCCGCAGGCGGGAGTCAGCAGCGACGCCCGTATGACAGCCTCGCGATCCATGTTACGCGACTCGAATTTCCGCAAGATCGCTTCCATCCGGTCCGCCAGCGTCTCCGGCGTTTCGGCGCGGATCGCTTCCGCCGACGTGGGGACGATTCCGAAGGCAAGCTTTCCCCCGCGGTCGAGGAACGCCCTCACCTCTTCGGGGTAGAGCAGCAGGGCGTCCACGTACTCGTAGGCGTCGAAGGAGATGAGTTCCGTCCGGGAGGATAGGACGAGGCCCCAATCGGTGTTCGCGCAACAGTGGACGCCGCACAGCGCCCCCGGGAGCCCGTCGAATATCTCGTTGAGGCAGCCGACCACATCGTCCCTTCCGAGGGAGATGATGGAGGATCCAACCGAGGCGAGGTACGGTTCGTCCACCACGAGGATGACGTTCGGCGAAAGGCGGGAGAGCTGCGCGACCTGCCACTGGGCGACGCGCAGAAGGTGTTTCACCAAAACGTCCCTTGCCATGGGGTCGTAGAAGATCGGCTTCTTTGCACGGTCGGTGATCATGAGGCCGAACGAGACGGGTCCCGTTACCTGCCCCTTGGCGGCGGGAAACGGCCCCGTTCCGGATGCCAGCAGGGCGTGGAGGCCCGACGCTCGTTCCGGGGAGAGGGCGAAGGAGGATGTGTCCTCCGAGAGGAACCGTTCGTAGAAATCTTCGGCCTTCGCCAGGATGGTTTCCCCCACCTCGACGAACAGCTTCTCACCTTCGATGGCCGCCCCCGGCAAACCTTCCGCGAACTGGATGTACATCGTTTCGAGAAAGTTCCTGCGGGGAAGCTGGGGCCAGTACGGGACGTCGTGGAAGGCCGCAAGGATCAGGCGCGCCGCGGCCTCGGGGTCCGTGTGCGGCAAGCTGCCGACGCCGGTGGGGAAAAAGGGCGCGATGTCGCGTTTCAACGGGGCGTCTCCGGGGAAAGACTTGCGCTGTACCTCTCGGCATCCGTGTGGGGGATGAAAAGGGCGCGCTGGTATTGTTCCATGAACCCATGATCGGAGGAAAGGTCGTGGTGGTCCGTCGAAGCGCAGAGCGCGCACGCTTCCTCCCACCGCTTCCTGTTGCGGATCGCCCCTATCGCCCCCGCCAGCGAAGCGTTTCCCAGGAGAACGAACTTTTCCAGGGGGAAGGGCGGGAAGACGCCGAGCGTGAGCGCCGACCGGAGATCCAGAAAGTTGCCGAATCCTCCCGCGATGTAGACGCGGTCCACCTTTTCCCTCGAGAACCCCACCGCCTCTAAAAGGGCTTCGGCGGCGGCGCACAGGGCCGCCTTGGTCCGGATGACGCTTTTCAGGTCGGATGCGGTGAAGAGGATGTCCGCGTCCGTTGTGTTTTGGCCCGCCCGCGCCACGACGAACGCCTTCCCCCTCTCCGTGTCGCGGAAGGGGGCGCCGGCGCGGGGTACGAACCGGCCGGCCCGGTCGATGAGTCCGGCGCGGAACAGCTCAGCGCACAGGTCGAGGATCCCCGAGCCGCAAACCCCGGACGGCTTCTCCCCGCCTATCACGGTCCACGAGACCTCGAAGCTCGAAGGGTCGATGCGGACCGAGTCGATCGCGCCGGGGTAGGCGCGCATTCCGCACGCCACTTCCCCTCCTTCGAACGCGGGGCCGGCCGACGAGGAGCAGGCGATCCTGAATTCCCGATTGCCCAGCGCCACCTCGCCGTTGGTCCCGACGTCGTAAAAAAGGGATACGGCATCTTCGCGGTGCATCCCTGAAGCGAGGATGCCGGAGACGATGTCCCCGCCGACGAATCCGCCGATGGAGGGGAAGATCCGCAAGCGCGCGGAAGGAGCGGAGCCGATGCCAAGATCCTTGCCCGTTTTCGCGGGATACTCCCGGAGCGTGGGACGGTGCGGGGGCCGGCGCATCGGCGCGGGGGAGAGGCCGTACAGGATATGGGAAATGACCGTGTTTCCCGCGGCGACGAATTCCACGATCTCTCCCGTCACGGATGATGAGCGGAGCAGGTCGGAAATCACCTGCCCGATCCCTTGCAGGAGGAGGCGGCGCAGGAGAGCCAACCCGTCGGGGTTCTCCTCCACGAAGACGATCCGGGAGATCAGGTCCTCTCCGCATGCCATCTGGGGGTTGTCGGCGGCGGCGCGCGCGAGGACGGAGCCGTTGCGCAGGTCGATGAGCGCACCGGCAAGCGTGCTGGTCCCGGCGTCCAGGGCCACGCCCAGCGGATTTCCTTTGCCGGGGACGACGTGCAGGGGCAGATACGGGCCGTCCTCCGCCGTTTCCTTCCCTTCGATGTAGGCGGACAGGCGGGCGGGCCGGCTCTCCGGGAGGACGGTTACGCCGACCTCTCCCCCCAACGGAGTGCAGCGGCAGGCGAGCCGCGTTCCCGCACTGCGCTCTTCCGGGGACAGGACCCCGGGGTCGTCGCCCCCTCGCACGTTTCCCGATACGGAGACGCGGCATTTGCCGCACCGCCCTTCGCCACCGCACGGCGAGAGTATCGGTATGCCCGCGCGGATGGCGTGCGCCAGGATCGTGTCCCCCGGCGAAAGAGGCGCGGATGCGTTTCCAGGGAAGAACCGGAGAATCCCTTCCCTCGGATCACCCATGGACAGGGACGAATGCGGCGGGCGGCAGACGTCTCAAGTAGGAAGGAAGCGCGGAGGACTCCTGCGGGCCCACGAGAACGCGCCATCCGGAGAGTTCCTCGATCCTGCCCGAGAGGCGCGCCACCATTCCGGGGAGAATGAGCGAGCGATGCTCGACCTTGCCTGCGATCCCGCTGTCCGCGAGCAGGCCGGCGATGCTCTCCGAGGTGAACCTGCCCGCCGCCCAGGCGGTGAGAACCGACATCCCGTCGCACTCCGCGATAAGCAGGTATGCGGGCGTCTTCGCGGCCTCCACGTCGCTGCGGACCGTGAAATACGTCAGGGAGAAATTGGTGGTGATAAGAACGGGCGACGAAGGGGATGTCTTCCCGATGGGATAGATCCCCGGCTCGACCTGGATCGGCCGCTGCGGATCGGTGAAGATATTCTGGCGCAGCGTCAGTAGCGGGAAGATCTCCGCAGGT
>JAENIX010000257.1 GCA_016844415.1 Actinomycetota bacterium
GCACGCGCTGAAAGTTACTGACCGCGTCTCGCTCCTTCCCGTCGGCACCATCGAGTCCGCCGGGGAGGGGTGCTTCTGCCCCCAGACCGCATTCGTACGGGCGCTGGTGAGCAAGGTCGTGCTGGGCAAGGACGAATCAGTGATCCTCGACCTGGAGGCGGGACTCGAGGCATTCGGAAGATCGGCGGTTGAAGGGCTTGACCTCCTCCTGATCGTCGTCGAGCCGGGGATGCGTTCGGTGGAAACCGCAAAACGCATACTGCGCATGTTGCCGGAGCTGGGGATCAGGAGCGCCAAAATCGTCGCCAACAAGGTTCGGCCCGGCAACCAGGGTCTTCTCATGCGCCAGCTTTCAGAAAACTGCCTGTCCGCGGACATCGTTCTCGCGTACAGCGACGAACTCGTCGCCCGCGACCTCGAAGGAAGATCCGTATTCGATTACCTGGATTCGAGGTTCGAGGAGGAGGCGAAGGCGGTTTTCGGGGCTCTTTGATGGGCCATCGGGGTGAAAAGCGCCTGTTTCTCAGTCGGAAAAATGTTGCTATGTTTTCGGCAAGTTATTAAAATATCTCGGAAATACCGGCTTGTCTGAAAAGGAGCGGATACGGTGAAAATACTGGTGCTCGGCGCTTCCGGCTCGGAAGTCCCGAGACACAACACCCCGGCGTTTCTTGTGGACGGGAAAATACTCCTGGACGCCGGAACGGTCGGTCACACGCTGAACATCCGTGATGAGCACGGAATCAAGAATATCCTCCTGACGCACGCGCACTTCGACCACATCAAGGGGATTCCGTTCCTCCTCGACAACATCGTTCTGCGGCACACAGGGAACCGGATCACGATCATGAGCGGGAAGGACGTCCTGGACGATCTGAGGAAGAACATCTTCAACGACCGCATCTGGCCGGACTTCACGAAGATCCCTGACCCGGAGCATCCCGCTCTCGTCTACAAGGCCTTGCACACCTCCAAGCCGGTCAATGTCGAAGGATACACGGTCATCATGGAAAAGGTGAACCACCCCGTGCCGGCCTACGGGTTCATCGTGGAAAACCCCGGGAAGAAAGCGCTCGCTTATACGGGCGACACCGGCCCCACCGATCGATTCTGGGAGAAGATGGCGGAACACGACGTGAAGGGCCTCATCGTGGAGACCTCATTCCCCAATCACATGGAGAAGATGGCGCTCACGACCGGGCACCTGACGCCTTCGTTGCTGTTGAAGGAGATCGGGAAGATGCGGCCTCCCCTTCCGAGGATCTTCGTGATGCACGTAAAGCCGCAATACCTGACCGATATAGAGATCGAGATCGACGGGCTGGGTATGGATAACATCGAGTTCCTAACCGAAGGGGAAATAATCCAGATCTAAAAGGCCAGGGACATGCGGGGCCCCCTGCCCTGCGCGGTCAAAGCTTCCTTGACTCTTCCTCCTCGTGCCTGTCGCTCCTGAGCCGGAAGACCTTCACCGGCGTTTCCTTGCCCTTCACGGTTACGGTATCGGCGCTCACCAGGTCCAGGTGCCCCATCCTTCCTTCATCGACAAGTGTCTTTATCTTGGCGACGGTGTACTCCGTCAGGATGATCCGGGTATTATAGGTCTTCGTCAACCCCTGCACCCGCGACCCGATGTTGACGTGGTCGCCGATCACCGTGTAGTCCATCTTCTTGCCGACGGCGCCGATGTTGCCGATCACGACCGGACCGGTGTTGATCCCGATGCCGCAGTCCAACGCCTCCTTCCCTTCCGCCAGCCACCTGGCCTGAAGCATCTCCAGCCGGTCGGACATGTGCAGGGCGCACCGCACGGCGCGCTCGGCATGGTCGGGCTGGTCTAGGGGGGCGCCCCAGAACGCCAGGATCGCGTCTCCGATGAACTTGTCGAGAGTGCCGTCCCAGTGGAACACGACTTCCGTCATCTCCTTGAAATATTCGTTGAGCATCGAAACCACCTCTTCGGGCTCCCGCTTTTCCGAGAAGGTGGTGAACCCGCGGATATCGGAGAAGAGAAGCGTCACCTCTTTCCTCTCCCCTCCCAGCTTCGCCCATTCCGGGTGGTTCACAAGCTGCTCCACGATCTTCGGGGAGACGTAGCTCGAAAACATCTTCCGGATCTCGCGGGCCCGCTTCTCCTCCGCGAAGAGGCTGGTGACGGTGTGCGCCATGATGAATGACCAGGATGTTCGTGAAGGGGTAGACCACGTTCAGCCACCACCCCTTGTAGACCAGCATATAGTTGATCGCAAGCAGGTATGAAAGGATGAACCCCCCGCCCAGAAGCGCGCTTCCCATCGCCATGTACCGTGGCAGCAGGATCCCCAGCAGTGCGCCGGTCACGAGAATGAACGCCAGTTCCACCACTCCCGGGCTCCTCTTGAGGAAGCCGTTATCGAGGATGTTCGCGATCGCAGTGGCGTTCTTTTCCACGCCGGGGAAGTTGGCGGACAGGGGGGTCACCTTCTGGTCGTAGGTCCCGATCGCCGACGTGCCTATGAGAACGATCCTTCCCCGGAAACGTTCCGGGGCGATCCTCCCGTTCAATACGTCGGACGCCGACAGGTAGGGAAAGCTGCGCTCCTCCCCACGGTAGTTGATGAGCGCCCGGCCGGAGAGGTCGGTGGAGATGAGCGTACTCCCCAGCCGGACCTTCGAGCCGCCGTAAAGCGCCATTTCCTTCATGGGTAATCCAAGCGCGACCCTGGCGGTCTGGAGGGACAAGGAGGGGTAGCAGTCATCCCCGAAAGTAACGTAAAGTTCCTCCCAGCGCAGGACGCCGTCCCGGTCCGGCAGCGAATAGACGTGCCCGAGGGCGGCG
>JAENIX010000258.1 GCA_016844415.1 Actinomycetota bacterium
CCGCGTGGATACTGGAGGGGCCGGTGGGATCGGTCCGGTGAGGGAGACCCGAAAATACTGGATCGCCCTCCTGGTGCTCGCGCTGCTCGCCCCCGCGGGTATCTTCCTTCCCCGAGCGATGAAGGCGGGTCCGGCGTGGGGGGAGTGGGGACTCGCGACAATAAGCGAAATGATCGGGTACACCCCCCCCGGAATGGAACGGGAGGCGGGCCGGTGGAAGGCACCCTTGCCGGACTACGCACCTCCGGGGCGTGGCGACGCATCGCTCACCCGGCTCGGCGCGTACTACATCATTTCCGCCATCGCAGGGATCGCGGCCTGCGGTGCGGTGGGGTACCTGCTCTCCCGATGGCTGGGCAGGAGGAAACGGTGACGCCGGAAAGCCCTGCCGCCCGCGAGCGGTCCTTTCTCGAAACCGCCCGCGAAAGACACTTAAGGCCGGTAGGGAGAAACCACCTCGACAAGACCCTTCGGGAGATCTCCTCCTTCTTTTCCCGATCCATGTTCCGCGAGGAGACGGCCAGGCGGGACGGGCTTCTGCAGAAAGTGGATCCGCGGGCAAGGCTGATCGCCCTTATCATCTTCCTGGCCAGCACAAGCGTTGCGCTATCTATCCCGGCGCTCGTGGCGCACGCCTCCCTTCCTGTCCTGGCGCTCGGATTCTCCAGGATCCGCGTCCGCGAATTCCTGGGCGGCGGTTTCCTGTTCGCGATTCTCTTCTCCGTGTCGATGGCCGCTCCGTCCGCGCTTAACCTGTTTTCAGGCGGGACGGTGGTTTACCCGTTGCTTTCGCCCGGCGCCGGCGCCCGTCTCGGACCCTGGCCGCTGCCCGAGATCGTCGGAATCACCCGCGAGGGGCTCCTTACCGCGGCCACCTTTCTGCTCCGGGTGCTGTCTTCCACGGCGGCGGTCCTGTGGCTCACCCTCTCCACGAGGTGGGTCGACCTGCTGCGGGCGCTTCGCTTTCTTCGCCTCCCCCCTTTCTTCCTCCAGGTGACAGGTATGACGGTGCGGTACATTCACGCGCTTCTCCTGCACTCGGAGGAGATACACCTGGGAAAGAAGAGCAGGTCGGTATGCCGCGCGACTATAGGGGCGGAGCAAGGGTGGGCGGGCTCCCGCATCGCCTACTCGTGGGAAAAGAGCCTTCACCTGATGGAAGAGGTGGGGGCGGCGATGAGGGCGCGAGGCTTCACGGGGGAAGCTAAATTTCCCTCCACCCGGTGGTTCGGCGCCAAAGAGTGGACGTTCCTCGCCCTTGTCTTTCTCGCGTGCGCGGGGGGCCATTTTGCCTGACTCCGCCATGCCGGGAAACGTCGCGGGAACGATCGCTCCCATGCTGGAGCTCACGGACGTCCACTTCGCGTACGATGCGGGGATCCCCGCCCTTTCCGGCGTGTCCCTGGCAGTCCGCCCCGGTGAGCGGATCGTCGTGCTCGGGGCCAACGGATGCGGCAAGTCCACTTTGCTCAAGCTCCTCGGAGGGCTGATCTTCCCTCGAAAAGGGACCTACCGCGCTTTCGGCCGGGAGATCACCGACCCGCTTCTGTCCCGCGACCCTTTCGGCATGTTCTTCCGAAAGGAGATCGGCATCCTCTTCCAGAACCCGGATGCGCAGCTGTTCAATCCGACGGTCGAGGACGAGATCGCCTTCGGGCCCCTGCAGATGAACGACTCCCCGGACGAGGTGCGTTCCAAGGTCGAGGAAGCGATCCGCATCTTCGGCCTCCGCGGCCTTTCCGGAAGGCCGCCATTCGCCCTCTCGGAGGGTGAAAAGAAGAAGGTCGCGATCGCCTCCGTAATGGTGATGGACCCGCAGGTTCTCCTGCTCGACGAGCCGACCGCGGGACTCGATCCGCGCAGCAGCAGGGCGCTCGTGGACGTGATAATCGAGATGGAGTCGAGAGGCAAGACGGTGATCACCTCGACGCACGACCTCCACATCGTGTCCGAGATCGCCCGGAGGGTGATCGTGTTCGGCGAGGACCGGCGTATCCTGGCCTCGGGAACCCCCGAGAATATTCTTACGGACCGCTCTCTCCTGCTCCGCGCGAACCTGGTCCATCTTCACAGGCACGCCCACGAGGACTACTGGCACGAGCACGAGCACGAGCATCCAGCCGTGTACCACGTCCACGAACATCCGGACGAGCCCCCCCGCGGAGGAAAAAAGACAGGTCCGGCTCGGCGAGGGCCTTTTCCGAAGCATGAATCTCCTGTCGGCGCGGCCTCCCCTTCTTCCCCCATCGGAGGAAAAGTTCCTGCAGCAGCGGATTTCCCGGCCCATCGGCTCTCTGCCCCTCCGGCAATCGATCAAGCCCGGCGATTCCGTCGCCGTGGCTATATCGGACATCACCCGCTACAGCGCGACGGAAAAGTTCCTCACCCCGCTGCTGGCGGAGACGGACGCCGCAGGGGTCCCCCGGAAGAGGGTCACCCTTTTCGTCGCGCGGGGGACGCATCGGGCGCTGTCGCAGGATGAGATCAGGGCGGTGGCGGGGCCGGAGATCTCCTCGGGCGTCCTCGTGGATCAGTCCGACCCGGACGGTGATACGATTCACGCGGGGACCACTTCACGCGGCACGCCGGTCCTCCTGTGCCGTACGCTCATGGAACACGACAGGATCGTCCTCACCGGGACCATCTCATTCCATTACTTCGCCGGATTCGGAGGAGGAAGGAAGACCCTCGTCCCCGGTTGCGCCGGCCGGAAG
>JAENIX010000259.1 GCA_016844415.1 Actinomycetota bacterium
CAGCTTTCTCCCGTGGAAATCCGTGAGTCCGTCACGCGAGTTGTGAGGCAATACCTCGAGGAGGGGGGGAAATGATCGACCTTCACATGCATTCCACGTTCAGCGACGGGGAGCTCATCCCATCTGAGGTCGTTTCCAGGGCCCTGTTTGCCGGATATACGCATCTTGCCATCACGGATCACGTTGATCCATCCAATATCGAGCACGTCCTGAAAGGGATGATTCATGTCTGCGCGCAGCTGCGTGGGAAGGTGGGAGCCAAGGTATACCCGGGCGTAGAGATCACGCATGTCCCCCCGCGACTGATCGCGCCGCTCGTGGCGCTCGCAAGGCGGAAGGGCGCGAAGATCGTAATAGTCCACGGGGAAACGATAGTGGAGCCTGTCCCGAAAGGAACGAACCTTGCCGCCATCGAGGCCAGGGCGGACATTCTTGCCCACCCGGGACTGATAACCGCGGAGGAAACGCTTCTCGCGGGGAAAAACGGAGTTTTCCTGGAAATAACCGCGAGGCGAGGCCACTCGCTGGCGAACGGGCACGTCGCCCGAATGGCCGCGAAACATGGCGCACGCATGGTGTACAATACCGATTCGCATTCCCCGCAGGACTTCACGCCATGGGAATCCGCTTTGAGGATCATACGGGGCGCCGGGCTTTCGGAGGCGGATGCCGGGCGGATGCAGAAAAACGCGCTGGAACTTCTGGAAGGAAAAGAATAGAGGGGAGAACGGATGGCCGAGAAAATAAAATACACGCGCAAGGATCTTAAAGGCCCGGATGAATTCCTGTCGGCGTTCGGCAGGGTGGTCGAATTGACGAAGGAACACCGGTCCATGGTCTTGGCGGGCGCACTTGCGGTTCTGTTGGTGCTCGGCGGCGTATTGGGAACCCAGGCCTATTACCGCTGGGAGGAGAACAAGGCGACCCGGGAACTGTGGCCGCACCTGAACCGGGCGAGGGAGTTACTGCAGGCCCCCACGTCCGCGGACGCCGAGAAGCTGGCCAACCTGGAGCAATTCCTGACGGCCCATGTCAACTTACACCCGAATTCCACGGCGGCCGTCTATGCGAGGTATTACCTCGGAAACATCGCTTTCATCAAGGGGAACTACGGCCTGAGCGAGGCGCATTTCAGGACGGCGATACAGGCAAGCAAGCTGGGTGAAACGATGCCCTTCCTCCTTCGCGAGGGGCTCGCTCAGGCCCTCGAGGCGAAGGGAGACTTCGCGGCGGCGGCGGACGCCTACCGGGATGCCGCTTCGGCTTCGAACGGAGAGCTCCGGACGCAGGCCCAGATAGGTCAGGCGAGGACCATGGAATCGGCGGGGCGCAAGGCGGAGGCGCTAACGCTGTACCGCCAGATTCTCGCGGATACCTCCGACGCCGGGACGAAGGAATTCATCGAGATCAAGCTCGCACAGGCGGAATAGGGGAACCGCGGCCGGATGAAAGTCTTTCTCTGCTTTCTCTGGCACATGCACCAGCCGTACTACAAGGACCCGGAATCGGGGACCTACATCCTCCCCTGGGTGCGGCTGCACGCGATCAAGGACTACGTCGCCCTTCCCCGGATATTCCGCAAGTTCCCGTCGGTACGCCATACGGTCAATCTTGTCCCCTCCCTTCTCGTGCAGGTGAAGGATTACGTGGAGAACGGCGCGGAAGACATATTCCTTGCGCTCTCCCGGAAGAACGCACTCGATCTGAACCGGGAGGAAGAGGATTTCCTGCTGAGTAATTTCTTCTCCGCCTTTCCTCCGACGATGATCCTTCCGCAGCCACGGTTCGAGGATCTCTACATGCGCCAGGAAAACGCGAGGAGGGCGATCGGCAAGCCGGGGCAGCCGGGAGGATTCGGTGCCTCGGAATACACGGATTTGATGACCCTGTTCAACCTGACCTGGTTCCACCCGTTGTTACGAGAAGAGGACCAGGAGCTTTCGCGGCTTTGGAGGAAGGGGAGGGGATTCACGGAGCGGGAAAAGAACTACGTGCTGGACAAGCAGATCGAGATCATGGCGATGATGATGCCGGAATACAGGAAGATGGTGGAGGAAAACGGAGGGGAGCTCTCATCGTCGCCGATGTACCACCCGATCCTGCCGCTTATCATCGATAACCATGCGGCCCGGGACGCTCTGCCCGGCGCTACGCTTCCCGATGTCGCCTTCGCGGAACACGTTCCGTTCGCTATTCGGGTCGTTTCCCGCCGGGATGTGGCCCTCGGAAGGGTCTATCAGCCCCGCCACCCTGGAACTCGCCGCGCAAGCGGGTTTCCGCTGGACAGCGACGGACGAGGTTCTGCTCGCGAGATCCCTGGGGAAGCGGGTCGAAAGGGATCCGGCAGGGATTCCTCTCGATCCCGACTGGCTATATCGTCCCTACATTGCAGAGACCGCGTCCGGTCCCCTGACGTTGTTTTTCCGCGACCACCGCCTATCCGACCTGATCGGGTTCGAGTATTCACGCTGGGGGACGTTCGAGGCGGTAGACGATTTCGTTCATAAATTGCAGCTGATTTTCAAACGGCTTGAATCCCTGCCATCGCAGATG
>JAENIX010000055.1 GCA_016844415.1 Actinomycetota bacterium
GCTGATGGATTCAGGAGTGACGTTCGTCGATCCCGGCAGGGCGTACGTCGAGGCGGAAGTCTCCGTCGGCGCCGATTCGACAATCGAGCCGAACGTGTCGCTGTCGGGAACGACCCGGATCGGTCGCGGAGTCACGATACAGACCGGATGCGTGGTCGAGAACAGCTCGGTGGAGAACGGGGCGCGCCTGCTGCCGTACTCGGTGCTGACCGGAGCGCGAGTACGAAAAGGGGCCATCGTCGGGCCGTTCGCCCGCCTGCGCCCGGAGGCCGACATCGGGGAGGGGGCGCACATCGGAAACTTCGTGGAGGTGAAGAAAAGCCGGATGGGGAAAGGGTCCAAGGCGAACCACCTGGCTTATATCGGCGATTCGCTGGTGGGGAAGAAGGTGAACATCGGCGCCGGGACGATAACCTGCAACTACGACGGTATCGCCAAGCACACCACGGTCATCGGCGACGGAGTGTTCGTCGGGAGCGACACGCAGTTCGTGGCCCCCGTCACGATCGGCAAGGGCGCGCTGATCGGGGCGGGCGCGACGATCACCAGGGATGTCCCCCCGTACTCCCTCGCGCTGTCGCGGGCGGAGCAGAAGGTGCTCCCGGACTGGGTTACCCGGAAGAAGCCGGAGCTCCTCATGAAAGCGGGACTTAAAGTACCGAAGCTTCCCAAGGAAGGGCCGAAATAATGTGCGGCATCGTCGGATACACCGGACCGAAGCAGTGCGTCGAGGCTCTGCTCGACGGCTTGGGGAAGCTTGAATACCGCGGGTACGACTCGGCCGGGATTGCCGTCCTGGATGACGGCGGTATCACGATCCGCAAGAGCGAGGGGAAGCTGGCGCGCCTCCTGGAGCTTGTAGGGCGGGAGCCGGTCGCGGGAACCTGCGGCGTCGGGCACACGCGCTGGGCCACCCACGGCCGCCCTTCGGACGCGAATGCCCACCCTCACAAGGCCGGAGCCGTCGCCGTCGTACATAATGGGATCATAGAGAACCACCAGGCCCTCAAGACGCGCCTGAAGGCAAAGGGGCGCCGGTTCGACTCCGAGACCGACACGGAAGTCATCTCCCATCTGCTCGACGAATACATTCAGGAAGGCCTTTCGCTGGCGGAGGCGACGCGCCGGGCCGCCGCGGACCTTCGCGGGTCGTATGCCTTCCTGGCGATTTCGGACAAGGAGCCGGGGACGATCGTGGGCGCGCGGCTTAACTGCCCCATGGTGGTGGGCGTGGGCGATGGCGAGGCATTCCTCGCTTCCGATCTGCCTCCCCTGCTGTCCCACACCCGCGAGGTCCTGTTCCTCGAGGACGGGGAAATGGTAGTCGCTGCGCCCGAGGGGGTACATCTGACCGACTTCGCCGGGACCCCGCGGATCCGCAAGCCGCAGCACATCGACTGGTCCCCCGTGATGGCCGAGAAGGGCGGATACCCGCACTTCATGCTGAAGGAGATCCACGAGCAGCCCAGGGGGATCCTCGACACGCTGGCGGGCCGGATGCTGCCGGATTCGGGGGATGTGTTCTTCGAGACCCTGCCGTTGCCCGACGAGACGCTTAAGCGCCTGCGGAAAGTGGTCATCGTGGCCTGCGGCACCTCGTGGCATGCCGGGCTCGTCGGCAAGTTCATGATCGAGGGGCTCGCGCGTCTCCCGGCGGAGGTGGACCTGGGCTCGGAATACAGGTATCGCGACCCGGTCGTGGAGCGGGACACCCTGTGCATCCCGATCTCTCAGTCGGGAGAGACGGCGGACACGCTGGCGGGCCTGCGGGAGGCGAGGGGGAAGGGGGCCGTCGCGATCTCCATCTGCAACGTCGTGTCATCCACCATCGCCCGGGAGTCGGACGGCGTCATCTACACCCATGCCGGGCCCGAGATCGGCGTTGCGTCCACGAAAGCGTTCACGACGCAGCTCGTCGCGCTTTACCTCCTGGCGCTTCACCTCGCGTCGGCGCGCGGGACGCTCTCGAAAGCCGGTATCGCGTCGCATCTGCAGGAGCTTAGCGAACTTCCAAGAAAGATCGAGGACGTCCTGAAACGGGAGGCCGTAATAGCGGCCACCGCCCGGAAATTCAAGGATGCGACGGATTTCCTGTACCTGGGGCGCGGCATCTCCTATCCGATCGCGCTGGAGGGGGCTCTGAAATTGAAGGAAATATCCTACGTCCACGCGGAAGGGTATCCGGCGGGGGAGATGAAGCACGGCCCGATCGCGCTGATCGACGAGCGGATGCCGGTGCTCGTGCTCTGCGCGCAGGGAGAGACCTACGAGAAGACGTTGTCCAACTTCGAGGAGGCGCGCACCCGGGGCGGGCGAATGATCGCGGTGGGCACCGAGGGGGACACGCAGCTGCGCGAAAAAGCGGAGGAGGTCTTTCTGCTTCCTCCCTGCGGGCGTTACGCACGCCCCATCCTTGAAGTCGTCCCGCTGCAGCTGTTGGCGTACCACATGGCGGTGCTCAAGGGGACCGACGTCGACCAGCCGAGGAACCTTGCAAAAAGCGTAACCGTGGAATAAGGAAAGCCCCGCTGCTCGTCCGGTGCGAGGAAACCACATGAGCGTACAAGGCACCATCCTGGTGGTCGACGACAGCCACGAGTCGCTCAAACTGCTGACGGACATCCTATTGACGGAAGGGTATCAGGTGCGTCCCGCCGACAGCGGGGAACTTGCGCTCGCCTCGGTCGCAGCCAGTCCGCCGGAGTTGATCCTGCTGGACATCCGCATGCCGGGGATGGACGGTTTCGAAGTCATGCGGCGGCTTAAAGGCCGGCAGGAGAGCCGCGATATCCCGGTCATCGTCATCAGTGCGGCCACGGAAACGGAGCATCGGGTGGAGGGCTTGAAGCAAGGCGCCGTGGACTTCGTCTCCAAGCCGTTCCAGCCGGAGGAATTGCTTGCCCGTATCCAGACCCACCTGGAATTGCGCTTGCGCGCCGGCCTCGAACGACAGGCGGCCGACCTGCGACTGGCCAACGAGCAACTACAGAACGGGATTGCCGAGCGAAAACAGATGGAAGAAGAGCTTCGGGCGGCCAAGGAGCGGCTGGAAGAGCGGGTGGCCGAGCGCACGGCGAAACTTTCGATCTTTGCCGACCTGCTGCAAAAGGAGCTTGCCCAGCGCAGGAAGGCCGAGGAAGAGCTTGCCTTGAACGAGGAGCGTTTTCGCTCCCTGGTTACCGGTTCGCTTGTGGGGATCTTCATTCTGCGCGACGGCCGGATCGCATACATGAACCCGGAGCAGAAACGGCTCTTCGGAGACCTGCCCGAGAATTTCCCGTTGCGGGAGTTACCCGATGTCCACCCGGAGGACCGGGCCAAGTTCAAAGAGTTCTGCGACTCTGTCCTGTCGGAGAAAAGCGGGTCGCTGGACATCGATCTCCGTTTCTACCCTTCCGGCGGATCGCCCGCGGGGGTCGACCTGCGGTGGGTGCATTGCCGCGCCACGGCGATCCGATCCGGGGCGAAGAAAACGTACCTCGTGAACATGGTGGACATCACCCGTCTGAAAGAGATGGAGCACCAGGTAAGGATCCGCGAGAAGCTTGCGTCCCTGGGCCACGTGGCCGCGGGTATCGCACACGAGATCCGCAGCCCGCTCTCGGGGATCAATATCTACCTTGCGGCGCTCCAGCAGGTCCACGGGGACGCCGAGAGCATGGAGCCGGAGGCGCGGGACCAGGCGGCGGAGATCGCGCTGCAGATCCAGTCCGCCGCGCATCGGATAGAGTCGGTCATCAAGAAGGTCATGGACTTCACCCGTCCGTCCGCCCCCCGGAAGGAAGTGGTTGATGTCGGCATGGCGGTCGAGAACGCCATCGATTTCACCGCCGCGAATCTGGTCAAGAACGGGATCACGCTGGACCGGTCCCGCCTTGTCCCCCTCCCGAAGTGCAGCGCGGATCTCAGCATGATCACGCAGGTAGTTATGAACCTGATCTCCAACGCGTTGCAGGCGATGGATGACACCCGCGGTTCTAAAATCATCGAGATCTCCTCCCGCGTGGAAGGGGAGAGGATCGTCCTCTCCGTATCGGATTCCGGCCCCGGGGTTCCCCTGGCGATCCGCGACAAGATCTTCGACCCGTTCTATACAACGCGTAAAGACGGGTACGGGATCGGGCTGAGCTTCTGCCGCCGCGTAATCGAGGATCACGCCGGGACCCTGGAAGTCGGAGGCAGCCGATTGGGCGGGGCCGAGTTCCGGATTGGAATTCCCCTGCCGGGGAAAGGAATCCCAACATGATCTCCCGCACTATTTTCGTGGTCGACGACGATGAATCGATCCGGTCCGGGCTGACCTACATCCTTAAGTCGAAATACCGGGTCCGGAGTTTTCCCGACGCGGAAGAGGCGTTGGAAGCCATCAAGGGTTCCCCCCCCGACCTCGTCCTGCTCGACCTCGGGCTTCCCGGGATGAACGGAATCGACGCCCTGCGCGAGATGAAGGCCGTTTCCACGAATATCCAGGTCGTGGTGATCACCGCCTACGACGACGTGAAAAGCGTCGTGTCAGCCATGAAGAACGGGGCCCACGATTACATAGTGAAGCCCCTCCAGCCGGATACGGTCGAGTTAAGCATTCGGAACGCACTTGAGGCGGTCCGCCTGAAAATGGAGGTCCAAAGCCTTCAGGAAAGCTGCCTGAGGGAGAACCTCCCCGGGTTCATCGGCAAGAGCGATAAATTCCAGGACGTTATTGAACTCGTGGCGACCCTGGCGAAAAGCCCGGACACCCCGATACTGATCCTCGGGGAAACCGGGACGGGGAAAGAGCTGATCGCAAGCTCCATACACTACCGAAGTCCCAATTTCAAAGGCCCGTTCGTAAGCGTGAACTGCGCGGCGATCCCGAAAGGCCTGATCGAAAGCGAGCTGTTCGGGTACGAGAAGGGGGCTTTCAGCGGCGCGAGCGCGACGGGGAAGAAGGGACTCGTGGAGCACGCCGTGGGAGGGACCCTGTTTCTGGACGAAGTGGGGGATCTGAGCCTGGAAGCCCAGGCAAAACTCCTCCGGTTCCTCGAGGAAGGGGAATTCTACCGTGTGGGGGGGGTCCGCAAGCACCATGTGCGCACGCGAGTCGTATCGGCGACGAACAAGGATCTCGGCGCGATGATCGAAAAGGGGCTATTCCGGGAGGACCTGTACTACCGGCTTGCGGTGGCGAAGGTCGCTATTCCCTCGCTCAACGATCGCCCGGACGACATCATCCCCATGGCCAGGCATTTTCTCCAGGAGTTCAACAGGAGATTCGACAAGTCTTTCACCGGCATTTCCCCGGAGGCCGAAGCCGCCCTGAAGGCGCACCGATGGAAGGGAAACGTACGCGAACTGAAAAATCTGATCGAGAGGGGGACGCTGATCGGCAAGGACAAGGTTCTCTCTGTTCGTGATCTCGGCCTCGACGTGACTGCGAAAAGAAAAAAGGAGAGGTCATCCCCGGGTGAACCGATGTATCCGGATATACCCCCCGAAGGAATCGACCTGTCCTCCTTGCAGGAAGCGATGGAGAAGCATTACATCGGGAAAGCCCTTCAATGGGCCGACGGAAATGAAAGCCAGGCGGCCAGGCTCCTTAACATGAATCACCACACATTCAGGTATCGCCGCAGGAAACTTGACGTGTAATATCCTGCCCGCGCTGTAACAAGCCCTCCTTTAGATTTTTTCAGATAGAGATTATCAGAAGATATTTCGCAATTTCTCTAATCCCGCAATGCGGCCGGAGGCGACCTGCGTGATGAGAGCAGGCGCAAGACGCTATTTTTAAAGGTCATTGTCAAACCGATTCCACTGGCATGATGATTGCGCAAGGAATGAACATGGAAGCTCCGGCCCCCGGCCCTTCAAAAGGGTTATACGAGATCTTAAGGAAGAAGAAGATCGTCCTTGTCGAAGACGACCCTTGGATACAGAACGGCCTCAAGATGTTTTTCCGGCACGTAGGGTGCGATCTGATCGGCTTTGAAACCGCGGCACCCGCGCTGGAGATGCTCGCAAAGGAGCAAGTGGACATAATCATAACCGATTACTGGCTGCCCGACATTGATGGGCTGACCCTTTTCAAAAGAGTGCGCGAGCATCAGCCGGAGGTCCGTTGCATTCTGATAACCGCGTACCCCAGTGACGGCATAAGGGAAGAAGCCACGCGGCTTGGAGTCCATGAATTCATCTCGAAGCCGCTGACGATACAGAAGATCGAGGCTGCCCTGGGGACGCTGATATGAATATCCTTTCCCACTTCGTCGCGGTCTTGTCACCGAAAGGAGAAACGGGATGAAAGCCGCGTATACGGGATATGCGCGCATCCGGAACAGTGACGAATCCGCCCCAGGACGGGAAGAAATCGCAGGGATAAGGCTGAAGGAAGCGGAATTCCTGGATGAGATCCGGCGGGCGTCCCCCGCCGCCGTCGAGGAGCTGTTCGACAGATACCATCCGAAAGTTTACAGCCTTGCGCGGTCGATACTGAAAAACGAATCCGACGCGGAGGAGGTCGCACAGGATGTTTTCCTGACGGTGGTGCGGAAGGCCGGGCTGTTCCGCGGGCAGTCCGCGCTCTACTCCTGGATATACAGGATCTGCGTCAACACCTGCCTGATGCGATTGCGCAAACAGCGCAGGAATGGAACCGTTCCCATCGGAGAGTACCTGCCCGTCTTCACTTCGGAGGGGAGGCACGTTCGGCAGGTCGAGGACTGGAGCCGGGGAGTCGAGCGGAGACTGCTGGAGAAGGAACTCGGACAGTTGATAGAAAAATACGCCGGCGACCTCTCGGAGAAATACCGGACGGTGTTCGTGCTCTGCGATGTCCAGGGGTTTTCATACGAGGAAGCGGCACAGATCATGAGCCTTTCGATCCCCGCGTTGAAGTCACGCCTCCACCGGTCGCGGTTGTACTTGAGGGAGCGGCTCGGAAGGTACCTGCGGGAGGGGAACACCTAAGATCTGCCGCATAAGGAACAGGGAATGCGCTGTCTCATCCCACCCCTTGGGCGGCGCATGGACGGCCCCGGCGGGCGGACACCGAAGGGGCCGTTATATTTTCCCCGGACGGTTATTTTCAGGAACCGATGAAGAGCTCGAACCCTTCTTCCCTTTCCCCTCCCTCGGGTGGGGGGCAGGGGATCGCAGGAGATTCCGCCTGCCGCTTCCGAAGAACGGCCAGAAGGAACGTGGCCGCTCCCGCGGCCAGCAGCGCTGCAAGGAAAAAGCGGGGCGCTTTCAAGTTCATACCTCTTTCCCGGCGCTCCGGCATGGCGCCGGGGTGCTTCGATTGATTTTATTGGAATACTTCCGTTACGCCAAGGAGAAAGCCGCCGGCCTCCTTGCGCCGGCGGAGGAAAACATGATAATCCTTGAGATCCGGGAACCAGGGATGAAACCAGGCAACCCCGGGCGAATCTAACACGGAGAGATGGATGACCACTGAGCGGGTGGTCGACGATAACGTGCTTTTGGAAGGGCTTCGCCGGGGAGCGCCGGAGGCGGTGGAGAGCCTGTTCGATCGCTATCACAACAGGATCTTCGGCCTGGCGATGTCCATCCTCAAGAACGAGAGCGACGCCGAGGAAGCGGTGCAGGACGTGTTCCTCACGGTGGTCCGCAAGGCGAACACCTTCAAGGGGAACTCGGCCCTCTACTCGTGGATGTACCGGATCTGCGTGAACGCGTGCCTTATGCGTCTCCGGGGAAAGCGCCGTTCGGAGACGGTGTCCATCGAGGAGTTCATGCCGGTGTTCACCGAGGAGGGGATGCATGCCAGCCTCATCGACGACTGGAGCAAGGAAGTCGAGCGGAAAGCGTTGGAGAAGGAGCTGGGACAGGTGATCCAGCGGTTCACAGAGGATCTTTCGGAGAAGTACAGGGTGGTTTTCGTCCTGAGCGACGTCGAGGGACTTTCGAACGAGGAAACCGCGCATATCCTCGGCCTGACCGTCCCGGCGGTGAAGTCCCGCCTTCACCGGGCGAGGCTATACCTTCGGGAGCGGCTTTCCGGGTATCTGCAGGAAGGGAAGACGGGACCGCAATGAACTGCAAGGAACTGGTATATATGCTGGAAGACTACATTGACGGGACGATGGAGGAGCAGCTGCGGCGCGAGCTCTCCGTCCATATCGAAGCATGCGAGCCCTGCCTGAACTTCCTTCGCACCTATGAAAAGACGCGCATCCTGTGCCGGCACATCCGCCCCGACGAGATCCCCGACGAGCTCCGCAAGCGGCTGAAGACCTTCGTCATGGAGAAGGTTCGCGAACGCCAGCGGAACATCGAAAAGTACCTGGGGGAGGAGGCGCGCGAGCGTCTCAGGCAGGTGGAAGCACTGCTGAGGGCATACGCCGTCAACCGCCTTCCACCGGTTGTGGCTGCTCTCTTCCAGGCCCACAACGACCGGTGCGAGCGGTGCGGCGCTTTCCTGAGAAGCATCAACGGAGGAAAGGGGCCCGTAGAGATTACCGGAATTCCTCCCGACGTCGAGGAGCATATCGTCGAATTTCTCGACGCCCTCCCGCCCGGCGAAGCCACGAATCTCACGTAATTTCTTCCTCCTCCCCAATTCCGCAATCCGCCGCAGGAGAAGACATATACTATTATCGGGGTCATCCAAGAGACAGGGTGAGAGCATGAATCTTTTTCCTTTCAGCGCGATCGTCGGCCAGGAGTTGTTGAAGAAGGGCCTGCTGGCGAACGCGGTGGATCCGTCGATCGGCGGTGTTTTGATCCGTGGCGAGAAGGGGACGGGTAAGACGACGGCGGTACGTGCGTTCGCTGCGGTCTTGCCCCCGAAGCGTGTGGTATCGGGCTGCCGTTTCGGCTGTTACGAGGGTTCTTCGTTGTGCGGGGAGTGCTCGATCCGCAAGGATCTCGGTGAGTCGTTGGCTCACGAGCTGCGCGCCGTCGAGGTGGTGGATCTTCCTCTGAACGCTTCCGAGGACCGCGTTGTCGGGAGTCTTGACCTTGAGGCGGCGCTTCGGACGGGGGAGAAGAAGTTCGAGCTCGGGGTATTGGGGAAGTCTCACGGCAACATTCTGTACATAGACGAGGTGAACCTTCTTGACGACCACGTTGTGGACGTGTTGCTTGACGTTGCGATTTCGGGCGTGAACGTGGTTATGCGCGAGGGTGTGACGTACCGTCACCCGTCGCGGTTCATATTGGTGGGTACGATGAACCCCGAGGAGGGTGAGCTTCGGCCTCAG
>JAENIX010000260.1 GCA_016844415.1 Actinomycetota bacterium
GCCAAGGACGCCGAGTACAACTACCTCTTCGTCCTCTACGGCAAGGGGGTCCACAACGTCGAGTACGCCGTGGACGTCCTCAAGAAAGCGAAGGCAGACGCCCAGGCGGCGATAGCGGCATCAGGCAAGTAGAACTGCTTCACCACCCTCGGAGGTTAAGTCCGTTCGTGCCGCACCGTGGGGTATTCCTGGGCGGTAGCCGCAGCAGGCAAGTAGATTGGCTGCCGCGGTCGCGGGGGGCGGGAAGTAAACCGAAAAACCGGGACGGTCCTGAGTTCTTACGTTGGTTTATCAACCTCTGCTGAATAACCAGGGCCCTCTTCGGCCCAAGAGAGTCCTCGCACAGGACCGTCCCTATTTCTTCCCCTTCATCTCCTTGGATATCTTATCCAGGGATGACTGCGACGACTTGAGAAGCTCGTTGCTCAGCCGGTAGTTGTGGGCTCCGCGCCCGTTGGAGACGGCGAGGTAGTTGGCCTCCGCCTGCTTGAGGAGTGTCTCCTCCGCGTCCACCTTCGTCCCCATTTTCTTGACGCGTGCGACGTATTCCTTCGCCTCTTCGAGCGAAACTGCGATGGCGTTCTCCCGCTTCGTGATGTCCTGTTTCCAGTCGAGGAGCATCTTGCCGTACTTCGCGCTGTGGCACCCCTCGCACTTGGCCTTCACGGTCAGGACCGTCTGTGCCCCCTTCTTCAGCTCGTGGCCCCTTCTTCAGCTCGTGGCATTCGGTGCATTTCGTCCCCGCTTCCGCCATGTAGTCCGGCTGCGGCGTGACCCCGAAAACCTTCACCTTCCCCTCGTAGAGGGCGCTCTGGGCCTTGTGGCAATGGGCGCAGTCGATGTCCTTGTTCTCGTGGTGGCACTTCATGCACTCGGACTTGGTGACGATCCGCATCTTGTGCTTGTCGGGCGAATGGCACTTGGCGCATTCGATCCCCACGTCCTTGACATGCAGCGAGTGAGGGAAATTGCTCCCCATTTCCTTGAAGAAGAGCTTGTCGGAAGGCCCAACCCGCTGGTGACACAGGGTGGAGCAGTATGCGGATTTACTCCCGAGGATGGCCGGCCTGGGCGGCTGGCCCGCCGCTCCCATCATCTTGTATGCGGATGCGATCTGCTCGTATCCGGTCTTCAGGATCTTGTAGGCGTACTCGATGTTGTGGGCGCCGCGCCCGGCCTTCATGAACCCCAGGTTGGACTGGGCGTCCGCCACCAGTGCGCGCGCAGCGGCAATGTTCTTATGATTTGCTCCTCCCGCAGCCACGGCGGCTTTTCCCGCAGCGACGAGCCGCTCCAAATCAGCGGTCATGTTGCGCGACTCCCTCACCCAGTCGTCAAGCATCAGGTCGTACTTCTTCTTCTTCTCTCCGGGGAACGCAACACCAGACTCGCGGACCTCGACCGCTTTCGTGTGGCACCCGTCGCACGACACCTGGGCTGAAAACATGCGCGAGGGAGTATCCGGGACTCCCTTCGCACCTGAGCCCATGTACATCTCCTTCTGGTAGTTGTGGAGCCGCTGGTGACAGGAATCGCATTTCACCTCGAATGTCTTCGCCAGCTGCACCTCTCCATGCCGGATCGGTTCGTGGCACCGGAAACACTGGACGCTGTTGTAGGTGACGTGCGTCCGGTGGATCGCCAACGGGTCGCCCTTCTTATCGAGTCGCCCGACGTGGCAGTCGTAGCAGTGGGAATCGGTCACCTTCCCGTCGCCTTCCGCAACCCTTATGTGGCACTGCTTGCAAGGGACCTGCTGTTTCAGATAGGAGTCGTGGGAAAAGACGAATCCGTCTTTTTCGACGATCTTCGTGGGCGTTCCGTGGCAGCCCGGGCAGCCGCCCAGCGCCTGTCCCTGGCTTATTCCCTTGAAGTGGCACAGGAAGCAGACCTTGGTGTCGACGGCGACGTGTTCGCCCTGCACGATCGAGTAATGGCAGCTCGTACAGCGCAGCTTCTCCCCGCGCTTGAGCTTGCCCATGTGCTCCTGGTGGTCGAACACGATGCTCGTGCCGAGCATCGCCTTCCCCTTCTCTATCCGTCCCTCGTGACAGCCCGACGCGAGGCAGGCCGAGTCCTTCACGTTGGCGCGCGGCCGCGGGTGGTAAAGCCCCGTCCAGTATTTGAGGGTCGTCACCGTGATGAACACCGGCGAAAACGAGTGGCATTTGATGCAGGTAACGTCGGAATGTTTGGACGTCTTCCACTGGTCGTAGAACGGGTCCATGTAATGGCAGACGACGCATGACTTGGGGAAATAAGCGGCAACGAAGAACGCGCCGTTGATGACCACGAGGAACGCGAGGACGATGCCTCCGATGACCGTCAGGGGCCTCCGGTATTTGATTACCAGGTCCCACCAGCTTAGAAACATCTCCTTCATGGGTTGCCGACCTCCGACGCCGCCTGTTTTGCCCGCTTCGCCATGATCTCCTCGTATTCGAGCGGGTGCTCTTCCTTGATCTTCAGGTGGACATTGTAGAAGTGCCAGATGATGATCGCCAGGGTCGCCAGCAGCGCCTCGTCGCTGTGCGCTTCGTGCGCTATGTCGATGAAGAACTTGGGAAGGTACTTCAGCGTGATCGATTCCCACCACAGGAACGCCCCGGAACCGATCATGATGACGCATCCCCAGTAGACCGCCCAATAGTCGAATTTCTCGATGTAGCTGAACCGGCCGAATTTCGGCTTCTCATCGGACTTTCCCATGAAATACCGGACGTTCTGCACGGCGTCCTTCAGATCCTTCGGCATGGGGATCAGCAGGAGGAAATCCCGACGTCCCTCCCGGGAGAACATGCAGTAAAGCATGTGGTGCGCCATGAAGTAGATCAGCATCCCTGCGCCGATCCGGTGCACGATGGTGGAGTTGTTGATCCCCCCCCACAGGTTGATGACGATCCGGGAAAGGAAGAAGTTGGGGAACTTGATCGGCATCCCGGTGATGATCAGCAGGACCACGGAGGTGAACATGACCATGTGCTGGAAGCGGAAGTTCCGGTTGAACCGCTGGAACATCTCTCCTTCCTGGTGGTGCTTCTCCTTCCTGATCTCCTCCCTGCGCTTACGTACCTCAGCCCGGCGATCCGAGGCGGTGCGCAGGCGGATTTCCCTCTCCACCTCCTCGCGGATGCGCCTGCGGACCTTCTCGCGGATCTCGGCGGCCTTCACCGGGTCGAGGCCGGCGGTCTCCTCGGCGAGGGCCGCCTCGGCTTCCGGGTCGATGGGCTCCTGCGGATTCGCCTTCTTTTCGTCGACGGACATGCGTTCGCTCCCTTTTGGTTACTTCTCCCCGCGCAGCCTTTTGGACCGCCCGTACATGTCAAGAAGGATGTGCACGATCAGGACGAGCATCGTGCCGATGGTGAGATACTTGAAGAAGGACGCGACGTAATAGACGATGCCGGCCTCCTTCTTCTTGGCGTCGATGTGCATTTTACCGACGGCGAAGTTGGGGTTCGCCCCCGGGTGGCATTTACCGCAGGTCTTCGGCACGTTCGCCGGATTCACCGAGGACAGCGGATCCGCCGCAGGCCGGATTTCGTGCGTCCCGTGGCACGAGGAGCAGTTGGCCACCGTCCGCGACCCGAACTGGTTCGCCACGCCGTGAAACGATCCCTTGTAGGTGGCCACTTGTTCCGTCTCGATGCCGAACTTGCTCATGATGGAGATGGAGGCGTGGCACTTTGAGCACTGGTCGGCCACGTGGGTCGAGTAAACCGTGGACTTGGGATCCAGGTGGCCGTAGATCTGGTGCTCACCATGGCACCCGGTGCACGAAGGCGCCTCCTTTATCCCCTTGGCCACGGCGACGCCGTGTATCGACGTCTTGTACTGCGCGTATATCTCGATGTGGCAGCGCCCGCAGGTTTCCGCGACGTTCTTCTGCGATACCGTAGCTCTCTCGTTCTTCGCCTTCAGGATCGCGTGGCCTCCGTGGCAGTCCTGGCAAAGCGGAGCCTTCACGTTCCCACGGGCGATCGCCTTTCCGTGAATGGAATCGATGTAGGCAAGGGAGGCGTCCGACTGGGGCGCCCCCTCGGCGTTCCCCTTGTAGTGACAGTGGGTGCAGATCACCCGGCGTGGGCGCTCCCGGTGCGGGATATCGCTTACGTCGAAATGGCAGTCCACGCAGGTTTTCTTTTCATGCACCGACCCCTTGAGGGAGTCGGCAGTCGCGAAGAGATCCCGGATCTTTCCGTCCACGAGGATCTTCCGGAATTCCGTCTTGCCGTGGCACAAGGTGCATTTCTCAAGGGAGATCCGGGCCTCCGCCCGGGGCGGAAACGAAAGCGCGCCCGCTACCAGGAGGGCCGCCGCGATCCCTGCAAAGAAAGACACTTTACTCATAGAACCCCTTCCTGCTTGAGTTTTTCGTATTCCAGCGGATGTTCCTGGCGAAGCCACTCCGCCTCCACTTTCCCCGTCAGCCAGGCGTCGTTCATCGGGAACAC
>JAENIX010000056.1 GCA_016844415.1 Actinomycetota bacterium
GGGAAGGTCGCACCGGGAAGGTCCAGGGCAGGACGTACGAGATACAGCGGCTGATCGGGCGCGCCCTGCGGGCGGCGGTGGACCTCGATCTGCTGGGAGAAAGGACGATCACCGTCGACTGCGATGTCCTGCAGGCGGACGGCGGGACGCGCACCGCGTCTATCAACGGCGCGTGGATCGCCCTCCGGCAGGCGTGCTCCAGGCTGGTTTCCGGCGGCGTCCTTCCGCGGAATCCCGTGCGTGAGCCCGTAGCGGCGGTCAGCATCGGTATCGTGGGAGGGAGAGTCCTCGTGGACCTCGACTATGCGGAGGATTCGGCGGCCCAGGTGGACATGAACGTCGTGATGACGGGGAGCGGAACGCTCGTGGAGGTCCAGGGGACCGCCGAGGGCGCCCCGTTTACTCGCGACCAGCTGGACGCCATGCTGAGGGCGGCGATGCGCGGGGGGAAGAGGATCGTAAGGGTCCAGAGGGCGTGGATCCGGGGTGACCGGTGATCCGGCTCCTGCTGGCGACGAAAAACCGTGGAAAGGTGGTCGAGCTCCGCGGTCTCCTCGGGCTCGCGGTAGTAAAGAATGTAGAGGTGACCGCCCTTTTCGACCTGCCGTACACATCGGACCCGCGGGAAACCGGGAAGACATTCCAGGAGAACGCACGGATCAAGGCGCTTCACTACGCGTCCGCGCACAGGCTGATGTGCATCGCGGATGATTCCGGGCTCGCGGTGGAAACGCTGGGGGGACGCCCCGGAGTGCTATCCGCCCGCTATTCGGGCCCTGATGCGACCGACATGAGGAATATCGCATTTCTTCTTGAAGACCTGATGCCGCACCCCCGTCCGTGGAAGGCGGCGTTCGTCTGCGCGGCGGCCTGCGCGCTTCCCGGCCGGGTGATCGCGGAAGCGGATGGGCGGATCGCCGGTGAAATAATTCCGGTCCCGCGGGGGACCGGAGGATTCGGATACGACCCCGTGTTTCTGGTGGAGGGAACGGGGAAGACGATGGCCGAGTTTTCCACCGAGGAGAAAAACCGGATCAGCCACCGGGGGCAGGCGGTCAGGAAACTCGTCGCGGACTTGAAGAACCAGGGAGTTCTTGGATAGGATTCATCAAGATCGTATAATCAATCGGCTTGCTCATCGCGTCGGGACGTAGCGCAGCCTGGTAGCGCACTTGCCTTGGGAGCAAGGGGTCGCCGGTTCAAGTCCGGCCGTCCCGACCAGTAATTTTCCGGTAGTTTCTTAATGTCCTGTTTATTCCTATGATTTGCCTAAAATAAAACCCTCTTTTCCTTGTTCTGACACAGGTATCTTTATCCGAATGTTTTATTTCAGGTAAAGTATTTGATATTTTAACTGTATTCATCTGGGTCAATACTCATTCGAGGTGGCACGTCTATTGCTGTGAATATTGCCGTCCAATACATCTTTGCGCGGATGTAAAGGAGTACAGTTTTCCTTTATTTAAGGTAGTGTGGGAGGGGCAACCTACAATGCAGAAGGTGATTGTCACCCAGGTTGACTATGTAAATAAAATCAGGAAACCTATCGGCGAAATTGTGGAGCGCAGGAAGAAGTACCGTCCGAACAACATGATGGGATTGCTGGTGATAGCGAGACAGAAGTTTTCTTCGAATCCGCAGGATGCCTTTCAGACCGCCCTTGACAGCATGTTGCAATATGGAAACGGGGATGACAGGCACCCGAATTTCATGATATCAGTCGAATAATACAGCCGGCGGGTTCAGTTTACCTGTTGGCCTCTTGAAGATATTACCAGGGGAAAAATTAACGCGGAGCATGGATCCATGACTATAAAAACCGTTATGGTCTACAGCCTGGACAACGATACGAAATCGATGGAGCCGCTTGGCATCCTTGTGGAGCGGCGGAAAAAAGAACGCGGGGATAATATTACCGGCATGGTGCACCTCGCAAGGAAGGAATTCGACGGAACGGAAGATAACTCCAGCAGGATCACCGTCGGCGATTACGTCACCGCCGAACCGGTTCTTGAATATTCAACCGAACATTCTCCCCACCCCGAATCCCATTTCAAGCGACGGAAAAAAAGGTAAGTACAGCCTTAAAAGGATCGACTTCTCCTAGCCTTGCGATTGGTGCATTATACTTACGGGCATAATCAACCGGTAAGTATTCCGCCTTGCAGGGTGGTCTGGAAAATGAGCGGCGATATTTTCTACCACAAGCTTGCCATCCTCACCGTCGTCCTGCTCTTTTTCCTGGCGGTTCGTGCGGTGGCCCTTTTCTTCCGCAAGGGGCTGCCGACCGCGAAAGTAAATACGACGATCAAGTTCGCGATTCTCGGGTTGCTCGTCCTCGCCCTGGAGAATTGGCTGGGTGGCAGCGCGTTTTACGGCGATTACATCGGCAAGGTGCAAAGCCTCATCGTAACGCTGTGCCTGGCGAACCTCACCGCGTATCTTCTCGTCGACGCGCGACTGTATTACCGGATGGGGAAGATAGCCCCGGCATTCATCGAGGAGCTGCTGACGCTTCTTGTGTATGTGGTGTTCGCGATGGCGGCGCTCAGGATCATCTTCCGCATCGACATCTCCTCAATCCTTACCGCCACCACCGTCATGTCGGCCGCTATCGCCTTTGCGATGCAGACGACCATAGCGAACATAATCACCGGGTTCTACATCCAGAACGACAGAAACCTGAAGAGCAAAACCTGGGTTGCCATCAAGGACAAGGACCTCATCGGGGAGATCGTCAAGGTCGGGTTCCGTTATACGACGATTCGGACGCTGGACAACCAGATGGCGATGGTCCCGAACAGCCAGGTCATGCAGAGTGTCGTCCATACCCTGGGGAACGCCGAAGAAAACGAGCGCACTGCGGTCAATCTCAGGGTGGGCCTGGGCTACGAATTTCCACCCGCCAAGGCGGTCGAACTGCTGACCCGGGTCCTGATGGAGGAAAAGAACATCTCGAAGGACCCACCCCCGCTGGTCACCGCGTACGATTTTCTCGATAACAGCGTCGAATACAACCTGATGTACTACCAGGACACGTATTCGGAGTATCGCGTGACCCGGGGGAACGTGTTGAGGAAGGTCTGGTACGCGGTCATCAGGGAGGGGCACAGCTTCCCGTATCCGCACAGGGAGATCATCCGTAAGACCGTTACCCCCGAAGTCGCGGATGACAGTGCTTCGGTCCTTGCGATTCTGAGGCGAACCGACCTTTTCGGCTCCCTCGACGAAGAAAGGTACCAGGAACTGGCCGGGAAAGTCCGTGTGAAGATCTACGGGGAGGGAGAGGCTGTGGTCAGGCAGGGCGAGGCCGGGGACTCGCTCTTCATAGTGAAGCGCGGCAAGGTGAATGTACGCGTGGATGATGCGTCGGTTGGCACTCTCGGGGAAGGGGAGATCTTCGGGGAGATGTCGCTGCTCACCGGGGAAAGGCGGAAGGCCACCGTCGAAGCCGAGGGGGAAGTGCGGTTGATAGAGATTTCCAAGGAAGACATCGAACCGATCATCAGGTCCGATCCGAAAATACTCGACGGACTCAGCGCCATACTGGCCGAAAGGGAAGTGAGAAACATCGAGTACAGAAAAACAAGGGGGCTTTCCCAACCGATCGGGACCAGGAAAGAGATATTCCTGGAGAGGCTCAAGGCATTTTTCGGCATATAGACGAACCCACCTGTTCGAGGCAACGATGAGCGGTCCGCAAGAACCCGTACAGGCGATATCCTCCGGGGAGGAGTCCCTTAACCTGGACTCAGGCTCGTGCGTCGCTGTCGTCGGCGGCGGTCCCGCCGGCTCCTTCTTCAGCTATTTCCTGCTTGCGATGGCCGAGCGGATCGGCATCGACGTCTCCGTGGACATCTACGAACCCCGCGACTTCGAAAAACCCGGCCCCGCGGGCTGCAACATGTGCGGGGGGATCATCTCCGAGTCTCTGGTGCAGCTCCTCGCCACCGAGGGGATAATCCTGCCGCCGACGGTCGTTCAACGAGGCATCGACTCCTATGTGCTGCACATGGACGTTGGCACAGTGCGGATAGAACCACCGGGGCGCGAGAAGCGGATCGCGGCGGTCCACAGGGGTGCGGGTCCGAGGGGACAGATCGAGAGGCGGTGGGGCAGTTTCGACGGATATCTCCTCAACCTGGCGGTGAAGAAGGGGGCAAATCTCGTCCGGCAGCGCGTGGAGGATGTCTTAACGACCAACGGCAAGCCCAGGGTGAAAACCAGGTCCGGGGAATCGCGGGAATACGATCTTCTTGTCGGAGCAGTGGGCGTCAACAGCGGGGCACTGAAGTTCTTCGAACAGCTCGGGGTCGGGTACAAGCCGCCCGGGACCGCCAAGACCTACATCTGCGAGTTCCTGTTGGGGCAGGAAACTGTCGAGATCTACCTGGGCAATGCGATGCACGTCTTCCTGCTGAGCCTTCCGCGCCTCGAGTTCGCGGCGATCATCCCAAAGGGCGATTACGTGACGGTATGCCTCCTGGGACAGGGGATCGATTCGCAGCTGGTGGATTCGTTTCTCAAATGCCCCGAGGTACTGCGCTGCTTCCCGCCCGGCTGGAAACCGCCGAAGGATTTCTGCCACTGCTCGCCCGCGATAAACGTGACCGGGGCCGCGCAGCCTTACGCCGACCGGATGGTTTTCATCGGAGACAGCGGGGTGAGCCGCCTGTACAAGGACGGCATCGGAGGCGCCTACCGGACGGCCAAAGCCGCGGTCAAGACCGCGATCTTCCACGGCATCTCTGCGGATGATTTCCGCCGTCACTACATGCCCACCTGCAGGGCACTCAACCTGGATAACGGGATCGGGAAGATCATATTCATGGTCACGACCCTTATCCAGAACGTCAAGATGGCGCGCAAGGGCGTTCTGCGGATGACCGCGGACGAGCAGGACGGGGAAACAGGCAAGCAGCGGATGAGCTCCGTTCTTTGGGACACATTCACAGGCAGCGCTCCGTACCGGGAAGTGTTCCAGCGGACGCTCCATCCGGCGTTCATAGGAAGGCTCTTATACGACATGATGGCGGGGAGCGTGTCCGTGGCAAGCCGCATCAGGGTCAAGGAGGATATCGTGACACTCGGGGATCTGGGGAAGGTCTACAAGGAAGGGGAGATCATCGTCCGCCAGGGAGATGTCGGCGACTGCATGTACGTCATACAGACCGGCAAGGTGGAGGTGATAAAGGAAGAGGGCGGGATAGAGGTCAAGCTGGCGGAGCTTTCCGACGGGGATTTCTTCGGGGAGATGGCGCTTTTCGAGAAGGACGTCCGTTCCGCCACCATCCGCCCATTGGGAGAGGTGCGGGTCCTGACGGTCGACAGGAGGATGTTCCTGCGCAAGATCCATGACGACCCATCGCTCGCGTTCAGAATAATGCAGAAGATGTCCCACCGGATCCGGGAGCTGAACAACGAGCTGATGAGGCTGACGTCGTAGTGCATATGTAGCCAGTTAATAATGAAAAGCCGTTAATTGGCAGCCGGTTGCAATGTCCGGGGTGATTGTACGATAACCGGTTGCAAAAAAAAGTTGTGTTTTCGTCCGGCAGACCATACAATGCCGGGGAAAAAATAAAACCCTTTCTCATTCCTTTACGAAGCCTATTAGGAACGCGTGTTTTGCCTTTTTGATTGCTTTGCATATTTATCGGTGGGAAAAGAGTCAAGAATGAAGAAACTCATCCTTCTGGCTTCCCTCTGCATTCTTGTTTCCACAACGTCATACGCATCCGAGGCTTTATACGAACAGAAAATGACCAGGGGTGTCGTCGAGATCGAGGGAGGGAATTTCCCGAAAGCCGCCGCCGAGTTCCGGGCCGCGCTCAAGGAAAAACCGGACGATCCCGCTGCTACGCTCTACCTGGGGATCGCGCTCTCGCGGATCGGGGACAAGGAAGCCGAGGCTTCCCTCAACAGGGCGCTCGTCCTTTCTCCGGAGGACCCCAGGACCAACCTTGAACTCGGCATCTATTATTTCCGCATGGACCAGCGCGATGAGTCGACGGAGTATTTCGAAAAGACGATCCGCCTCGCCCCCGGCACCGAATTATCGGGAAAAGCGTCTGAATATCTTAACGCTAAAAAGGAGAAAAAGGCCGCGAAACGCTGGTCGCTGGGGGTGACCGCAGGAGGACAGTACGACACCAACGTGGTCCTGACCCCGGATGGAGCTTCTCTTCCGCAGGGGGTGTCGCAGAAGTCGGACTGGCGAGGCATCGCCCTGCTGCGCGGCAGGTACACTCTTCCCGGAGAAAGGACGGAAGGGTCCGTCGG
>JAENIX010000057.1 GCA_016844415.1 Actinomycetota bacterium
AGTGACGTGTCTTAAGCCGAATCCATCGAACGTAACGGCACGTGTCTTCTCTTCTATACAATTTCAAGAATATACTGTTACAGGAAAGCAGGCAAGGCGCAGTACCCGGCGAGGAGGGGCTGGTGTCCGGATCGCGGCCATCGGTTTCGAGCACTTGAAGAGTTTGCGGCCGGTATTATGTCAAGGATTTCCGGGGATGGATCCAATTTTCCAGCGCAAAGACCTCACGATAGTTGTTAGGTGTAAGGCTTTCTCGAAGATATTTTGGTAAATCGGCGGCTCAGGAAGGTCGGCGAGGGCTGCCTCGAAGGGCACCTCCCCCTCGGTTCGAATGCTTTGCGACCGTGTCCACCATTTACCGCTGCGGGCGCCGGTAGCCTCGCCCTTGCGCGAGGCAGTCCAGGTAAAGGGTGGAGAGGTCCTCGACCGCCAGTTCTTCGGGAGAGCAGGGGGCAAAGCGGGCAACCACCTTGAGATAGCCGTGGCACTTGTCGCACACCTCCACCCGGACGTTCTCGCGCCGGCCTTCCGGATAAAGGATGCCGAGAAGGGAGGTGTCCTCGTTGCCGCAGTAAATACACTGTAGCCGGCGGATCAGCCAGTCCGCGCCGCACTGCCCGCAGCGCAGGTGCTTGGCCTGCTCGTTGCCCTGAAGTTCGCCAAGAGAGGCGGGGGCGCCGCAGATGAAACAGCAGGCCTTCTCCCACTCGCCTGCGGTGTGGACGAGAGGCGCCAGTTCCCCGCACCAGACCCGGAGGGTGGGCTTGAGCGCGGATTGGGCCAGCGTCCACAGGAGAGCGGGATCCAGCGCTTGCTCCTCCGCCCGGGCGGCGAGGGACGGATAATCCCCATCCGCCACGTGCCCAAGCAGCTCCTCGGGGATCAACCGGTCTCCCTCCAGCGCGGACCGGATCGGGGACATGGCAACCAGCCCCACCTCTTCCAGGTTCCGGGCCAGGCCAAGCATCAGTTCGCGGGCGGCACTGTGATCGAAGACGAGGGCGGCGCCGTGGAGGAGAAATTCGCCTTTCGACAACTTCGTTCGCGCCTGGTCCTCCGTCAGCGGTATCGGCGCCGCGATCGGGCCGGCGCTCCTCAGGAGAGGGAGGGTGACCCGGTACACTTCAGCGGCTCCCCCGAGGTCCGGCCATTCGCGAACAAGAGCACCCAACCGAAGTTCCAGAGGATCTTCCGGATCTCCCCGCATCGATCCCCTGCCGGGTCCGGCGGGCGCCGGCCCGGTCACTGCACTTGCCCGGCCTGGAGCAGGCTGATGCGGAGAAGAGCCCCGCCGAACAGTACGAGGACGGCCATGACGGTAGCCAGCCTTTCGGGAGGCATCCGTCCTTCGACGGCGCGGGTCGCATACCAGCCCGCCGCCAGGGGGAACAGGGTGCCCAGCACCACCGCCCCGCCCCAGAACATCACGGCGTTGAGCCCTCGCAGCAGCGGCGCGGCCCACTTCCCCGCAATGAGGACGAGGGCGACCGCAAGGACGAGCTCGAGGACCTTGGAGAGGCGGTCGAAGCGGTCGAATCCCGGAAGCCCCGGATCCGTGAGTTTCTTTCGCCAGGACATCACCAGGTAGATGGCCGCCGCCCCGGTCGAGGCTGCGGATGCGATGAAGAGCGCGCCGACCAAAGGATCGGTGGCCACCCAGAACGGGCGGGCCGTCACGTTCAGGATCACGCCGGTGTACCCGGCCACGAAGAAGCCGGCGATGGAGCCCACGACCGCATACCATTTCCGCGGGATGCGGCTGTACGCCTTTGCGAACGGCGCGCTTTGCAGCTTTCCTTCGGACACCAGGTTGTCGAGGAAGGAAAGAAACGCCATCGCCCCGAAGAGAAGGAGCGCCCAGGAACCGACGGAGAGGGGAGACTGAAAATTCATGTAGGGAATTCCGCTTTTCGCGTAGAAGAGCAGGTGCCAGAAACGCTCCGGCCGCCCGAGATCGGCGATCAGGAGCGGCGGCGTCAGAAGGATCAGCGGGAACGCGATATAGAATCCGGTGCGGCTGATCTCGCGGTGCCTCTCGCCCCCGAACAGCTCCGCCAGCGTGCCGATGAAGTAGGCCCCCGCCGATATCCCGGCGATGAAGAAATACATCGCCACGTAGTACCATTCCCAGCCCGGTATGTGGACTTCGGGGTTCATGTCTTCACCTCCTCGCCGTCCTCGGGCCTGGATCCCCGTTCGCGGAAGCTCACCAGCGCGGCCCCCCCGAGGGCAAGGGCGCCGGCGATCGCCACCGCCGACGAGACCGGAAGGCGCCGCTGCGGCACCACCACCGATTCCGTCTGGCCGTACACCTGCGGGCGATCCAGGAAAAGGTAGAACACGTTGAGGCCGCCCGCCTCCTTGTACCCGTAGATGTTCGCCTCGCCGTAGCCCAGGCCCTTGAGCTGCGCCAGCCGCGTGTCGGCGGCTTTCCTGAGTTCGGCGATCTCCCCGAAGGAGATCGACCCCGTCGGACACACCTTCGCGCAGGCGGTCCCCAGCCCGTTGTGGATGCGGTCGTTGCACAGCGTGCACTTGTGGACGGTGCCCGTAGCGATGCTCAGGGAGATCACCCCGTAGGGGCAGGAAGGGATGCAGTACTTGCAGCCGATGCAGACGTCCTGCCGGATGAAGACGTTTCCCAGGCCGGTGCGGACGATGGCGCCGGTGGGGCAGGCGTTCAGGCAGCCGGCGTCGTTGCAATGCTTGCACGAATCGCTCGAGAAGAGCCACCGTCCGCGGGAGCGGTCCTCGCTGAACTGCTCGATGAAGCGGACGCGCCGCCAATCGGTGGCGCCCAACGCGCCGGTGTTGTCGTAGGAGTCGCCGGTGAAGTTGACGGCGACCGGGCGCTTCTCCACGGGATCGAACCGGAAATGACCGGGTTCGTGGGGAAGGGCGTTCCATTCCTTGCACGCCACCTGGCATGCCTTGCAGCCGGTACAGATGGAGGTGTCGACGAACATTCCTTTCGGCATTTAGGCCCGACCTCCTTTCTTCCCCGCGCGGAGGTCGCAGGTGAAAGCCTTCCCTTCGTGGATCGAGACGTTGGGGTCCCCCACCAGGGGGGTCAGGTTGTTCACCACGTCTCCCTGGGCAGTGCCCTGCCAGCCCCAGTGCCACGGCAGGCCGATTTCGTGGACGGTTTTCCCGTCGATGAGGAACGGCTGCATCCTCCGCGTGACGAGCGCCCTTGCCTCGACCTCGCCCCGGGCCGTCCGGATCGTGACGTACTCCCCGTTCATGATCTTCCGTTCGGCCGCCAGTTCCGGGGAGATCTCGCAGAAGAGCTCGGGCATCAGCTCCGCCAGCCAGGGGAGCCAGCGGCTCATCGCCCCGGTCAGGTGATGCTCGGTGAGCCGGTAGGTGGAGATGACGATCGGGTAGGAAGGATCGGCGACCTTGTGATACGGGTTCCCCTCCACCTTCCACACCTTCGCCACGGGGTTGGACTGCTGCCGGTAGAGAAGGTTTTTCACCGGGGATTCGTACGGCTCGTAATGGGCCGGCAGCGGGCCGTCCACCAGCCCCGCCGGCGCGAACAGCCACGCCTTGCCGTCCGACCGCATGATGAAGGCGTCGTTTCCGCTCAGCCAGTCGAAGCCCAGCCCGTTGTCTTTCCCCCGGAACCCCGGGGCTTTCGTGGGCTGGAAGTCGATCCCCTCGCCGGAGGGTGCCACCCACTTGCCGGGGACCGGTTTGCCCGCGGGATCCTTCGTCCCGCTGTCGGCCGCGGGGTCCCAGTACACCAGCTTCTTCTTCTCGGACCACGGTTTGCCCGAGGGATCGGCGGAGGCGCGGTTGTACATGATGTGGCGGTTCGCGGGCCAGGCGAACCCCCAGTTCGGGGACATCCAGTCGTCCCCCTTGCGGGACTTCGCCCGGTTTTTCCCTTCCTCGGGGATCACCCCGGTGTAGATCCAGGCCCCGCAGGCCGTGGAGCCGTCCTCCTTCAGGTTGGCGAACGAGGGAAGCGGCTTCCTGTCCTCCCAGGTGTAGCCGTTGATCTCCTTCAGGAGCTTGTAGGCCGAGGGCTCGTCCTTGATCCGCCACTCCGCCGCTTCGGCCGCGTCCGGCTCGTAGTTCCACAAGAGGTTCCGGATCGCCCAGTCGCGGTCGTGTGTCGAATCCTTGTACAGCTCCTTGAGCCGCTTTCCCAGGAGGAAGCTGAACCAGGCGTCGCTGCGCGCGTCGCCGGGCGGATCGACGGCCTTGTCGTGCGCCTGGATCAGCCGCTGCGTGTTGGTGAAGGTCCCTTCCATCTCCGCGACGACGGCGGCGGGGAGGAAGAACACCTCGGTCTTGATCCCGGAGGCCTTGAGCTCCCCCGACCGGATCTCGGGGGAGTTGCGCCAGAAGGCGGCCGTCTCCGTCTCGAAGAAATCGCGGACCACCATCCAGTCGAGCTTCGCAAGGGCCTTGCGCTGGAGGCGGGCGTTCTGCCCGCCCACGGCGGGGTTCTGCCCCATCAGCAGGAGGCCCTTGATCTTTCCCGCCGCCATGTCGATGAACATCGGCATGTGGGAATGGTCGCCGGTGATCTTGGGATGATAGTCGTACCCGTAGTCGTTCTCCCGGGTCGCGGCGTCCCCGAACTGGGCCTTGAAATAGGAGACGGCGTACTTGGGATAGTTCCCCCAGAAGCTGGTGGAAAGCGGCACCGCCTCGGTGAGGATGAAGTCCTTCAAGGATTCGTGCGCCTTGCGCGCATCGGGCATGTTCAGGTAGCCGGGAAGGGAGTGATACAGCGTGGCGATGTCGGTGGAGCCCTGGATCGTGGCGTGGCCGCGAAGGGCGAGTACCCCCCCGCCGGGTCGCCCGATGTTGCCGAGCAGGGACTGCAGGATGGCGGCGGTGCGGATGATCTGCACGCCCACCGTGTGCTGGGTCCATCCCACGGCGTAGGTGATGTTCGATGTCCGGTCGCTGCCGGAGTTGTTCAACAGGGACTCGGCCACCTGCAGGAATTTTTCCTTCGGGCAGCCGCAGATCTTTTCCACCGTCTCGGGTGTGTACCGGGAGTAGTGCCGTTCCAGGATCCGGAAGACGGTGCGCGGGTTCCGAAGCGTCGGATCCGTCTTGGGGCGCCCCGGGATTCGCTGCAGCAGGAGGTCGGTGAAGGTCTTCGCCTCCTGTGCCGCTGGCGCCGGCGGCTTTTCGCGCTGGTAAGCCCAGGTGGCGTTGCTGTACGCCTTCCCGTCGGGGGAAAGCCCGGAGTAGAGTCCGTCCAGGTCTTCGGTGTCCTTGAAGTCGGCGGCGATCAACGTGGCCGCGTTGGTGTAGTTGACCACGTACTCCCTGAAGAACGGGTCGGTGTTCCAGCGCTCGCTGTGGATCACGTGGTTGATGATCGCCCCGAGGAACACGATGTCGGTCCCCGCCCGGATGGGGGCGTGGATGTCGCATAGGGCGGACGTGCGCGTGAAGCGCGGGTCCACGTGCATCAGGACGGCGCCGTGTTCCGTTTTGGCTTTGAGAGGCCAGCGGAAGGCGACCGGATGGCATTCCGCCATATTGGAGCCCATGATCAGGACCCAATCGGAGTGGACGAGGTCGCGAGGGAAGGTGGTGGAACCGCCTCTACCGAAGGAGACCCCCAGACCGGGGACCGTGGAGGAGTGTCATATCCGTGCCTGGTTTTCGACGTACACGACCCCCAGGGAGTGCATGAGCTTCTGGTGGACGTAGTTCCACTCGTTGTCCATCGTGGCCCCGCCGAGCGACGCGATGGCGTAGGTGTTCATCACGCGCTTGCGGACCGTCCCCCCCTTGGCGTCGGGCATCTCCTGAAACTCGTTGAAGTTGTCGTCGCGAGTCTTCTTGACGAGCTGGGCGATGCGCTCCATCGCCCAATCGAGGGGCTTCTCTTCCCAGTGGTCGCTCAGGGGAGCCCTGTACTTCACCTTCGTCCAGCGGTGGGGATTCACGCCGAGCTGGAAGGTGGCGGCCCCTTTCGGGCAGAGGGTGCCCTGGTTGATCGGGGAATCGGGGTTCCCCTGGATGTCGAGGATCTTCCCCGTGGCACTGTCTACCATGACGATCTGCCCGCAGCCGACGGCGCAGTACGGGCAGATGCTTGCCACCTCCTTCCCTCTCTTGATCGGCACATCTCCGGCTTTGGCGGCCAGGGCGCTCATGTCGACGCCGAGGCCGGCAAGCTCGGCGAACACGGTGCCGGCTGTCACGCCGGCGGCTCCTTTGAGGAATGTACGTCGAGAGGTGTTCA
>JAENIX010000261.1 GCA_016844415.1 Actinomycetota bacterium
CACGGACGACGACGTCCGCAGGCTCAAATTCATCAACAGGCTCAAGGTCCTGGGGCTATCCCTCGCGGAAATGGTCGCGCTGGAGAAGATATACCGCCAACAGCGAAACAATCGGGAAATAATCCCGAAGCTTGTCAACCTGCTCGACGAGAGGGCGGTACAGATCGACGATCGGATAAGGCAGCTCTCCGCACTCAAGAAGGAGATACGGGAGTACCAGGTACGGCTAATCGGAAAAATGCCGCAGGACACATGAATCGAATGCCCACCGCGGAAAAGGAGAGCATCCATGAAGGAAGTCGTCATCACCGGAGCCGCCAGGACGGCGATAGGAAGTTTCATGGGGGCGTTGGCGGAGATTCCCGCTCCGAAGCTGGGGGCGGTCGCCATCGCTGAAGCGATCTCCCGCAGCGGCATCGGAAAGCAGGAGGTCGAACAGGTAATCATGGGCAATGTCCTGTCCGCCGGCATCGGGCAGGCTCCCGCGCGCCAGGCGGGCATATTCGCCGGCATCCCGGTGTCCGCAGGCGCGTTCACCATCAACAAGATGTGCGGATCGGGCCTGAAGTCGGTGATGCTCGGCGCGCAGTCGGTCGCGACAGGCGAGTTCGACATAGTCGTGGCGGGCGGGATGGAATCGATGAGCCTGTCACCCTATATTCTCAAGAAGGCGCGAGCCGGCTACCGGTTGGGCAACGACGCGATCTTCGATCATATGATGGTCGACGGGCTGCTTGACGCGTACAACAACGTGCACATGGGTATCTGCGCAGAGCTGCTTGCCAAGGAGCACCGGATATCGCGGGAGGATCAGGACGAATTCGCGGCAATTTCCTACAACAGGGCGCTCGCCGCGATCAGAGACGGAAAGTTCGCAAAAGAGATCGCCTGCGTCGATATACCGCAGAGGAAAGGGGACCCTGTGGCGTTCCTGGCGGACGAGGAACCCGGGCGAGGGAATGTGCCCAAGCTCCCATCGCTCAAACCGGCGTTCCAGAAGGACGGCACCGTAACGGCCGGAAACGCGTCGACCATCAACGACGGGGCCGCGGCAGTGGTATTGATGTCGGCGGAAAACGCCGCAAAGCGCAGCATCACGCCTCTAGCCAGGATCGTCGGATACTCCACGGCGTCTCTCGAACCGATGTGGTTCACTATTGCTCCGATCGACGCGATCAGGAAACTTTTACATAAGACCGGTGTCGACAAGGACAAGGTGGGGCTTTTCGAGATAAACGAGGCGTTTTCCGGGGTCGCGGTCGCATCGATCAGGGGACTATCGCTGGATCCCGCCAGGGTAAACGTCAACGGAGGCGCCGTCGCCCTCGGACACCCGATCGGGGCGTCGGGCGCGCGCGTTCTCACCACGCTGCTTTACGCCATGGAGGAAAGGAAGGTGTCCCTGGGTGTGGCCTCCCTTTGCATCGGCGGGGGAGAAGCAGTCGCAATGCTGGTTGAGAGAATCTGAAACGGGACCGGGAGGCATACATGGAAATCCGGACGATCGGCGTGGTCGGTGCAGGCCAGATGGGCGCGGGCATCGCCCAGGTTTCGATCATGAGCGGATTCAAGGTTGTTCTCAACGACGTTTCCGATGCGGCCCTGGCAAAGGGGCGCGCGGTGATCGAAAAGGGGCTCGAGATCCTCGTCCGCAAGGAGAAGATACAGCCGGCGGACAGGGAGAAGATGCTCTCCTGCCTCGTCACGACGACAAACCTGTCCGATTTTTTCATTTGCGACTTCGTGGTCGAGGCGGCGACCGAACGCCAGGACCTCAAGAACACGCTTTTCCGGAAACTGGACGAGACGGTCCCGGCCGGGAAGATCCTCGCCACCAATACCTCCTCTATCGCGATAACCGGGATCGCGGCCGTGACCCGGCGTCCGGAAAATGTCATCGGGATGCATTTCATGAATCCCGTCCCGCTGATGAAGTTGATCGAGGTCATCAGGGGGTTGCAGACTTCGCAGGAGACTTTCGACGCCACGATGGAGCTTTCCCGCCGGCTTGGCAAGGAGCCGGTGCCGGCGAACGACTACCCAGGTTTCGTGGCCAACAGGATCCTGATGCCGATGATCAATGAAGCCGCATACGCCCTCATGGAGGGGCGCCCTCATGGAGGGGGTGGGGAAGGCGGAGGACATCGACGCCATCATGCGCATGGGCGCGAATCACCCGATGGGCCCGCTCGCGCTTGCCGACCTTATCGGTCTTGACACATGCCTGGAAGTCCTCAAGGTCATGCAGGAAGGGCTGGGCGACCCGAAGTACCGTCCATGCCCGCTGCTCCGGAAACATGTCGAAGCCGGCTACCTCGGGAAAAAAACAGGGCGCGGCTTCTACACATATACGAAATCATAGGGAGGAAGATATGGAATACGCGAATATCCTCGTATCCGTTTCCGAAAGGATCGCCACGGTAACGATCAACCGGCCGAAATCGCCCGGAGCCGACATCTCCGAAATGAAGGATTACACCACTCTCCAGGCGTTCGAGTTCACGATGTACGGTCAGGGTGTCCTCGAGAAGATCGAGCGGCTCCCTCAGCCGGTGATCGGCGTGATCAACGGATTCGCGCTCGGAGGCGGGTGCGAGCTGGCGATGGCGTGCGACATCCTCATCGCAGCGGACACCGCGAAACTGGGCCAGCCTGAGGTCAACCTCGGGATAATCCCTGGATACGGCGGGACCCAGCGGCTTCCCCGCCTCGTCGGCAGGAATGTCGCGAAGGAGATCGTACTGACGGGCGAGATGATAACGGCGCAGCGGGCATATGAAATCGGGCTGGTGAACCGGGTCGTCCCGCAGGCCGGGCTCATGGACGCCGCGCGCGAGATAGCCGCGAAGATACTTTCCAAGGGTCCGGTGGCGATCAGGATGGCGAAAATGGCGATGAACCGCGGCCTGGACCTCGACCTGTCCAACGCATGCGCCCTGGAAGCCAACGCCTTCTCCGTCGGATTTTCAACGGCGGACAGGGTCGAGGGGATGACCGCGTTCCTTTCCAAAAGGAAAGCC
>JAENIX010000262.1 GCA_016844415.1 Actinomycetota bacterium
TCATCGTGAATATCAGGGGCCAGAGCTACCGGCTCCGGGGCAAGAACTCCTCGATCCGCAAAGTGACGGCGGCGGCGTAGACAGGGAGATTGCGGTGACCAGAACCACACTGACCGGAATCGGGGCGCTGGATGCTTCGGTACGGGCGATCGTCTCCCGGCCCATGCCTTGGCGTGGGGTTCTTGCGGTTGAGCCGCTGGAGGTCGGCTCGGAGGCGTCGGTGCGATTCTCGTCACTACGATCAAAGGGACCGTCATCCGTTATCAACCAGGACGGGTGGTACACTTTTCATGACGTAAATTGGTACATTTTAAAATGACGCTTGACACCGTCTCGGTGTGTATTAGAATACACACTGGAGGTGCCACATGGGCCGGACGAACGTCGTGCTCGACGAAAAGCTCGTCGAGGAAGCCAAGAAACTCGGGGGGGAGAAGACCGCGCGCGGGATCATCGATCTCGCACTTCGGGAGTTCATCGCCGGGAAAAAGCGCAAGGGCATCCTCGCCTGGGAAGGGAAGCTCATCTGGGAAGGAGACCTTGATCGGTTGCGCCGCCCCCGATGATCCTCCTTGTCGACACAAGTGTCTGGATCGACTTCTTCGCGGGCCGCGACACGCCGCAGACCCGGGATCGACTTCTTCGCGGGCCGCGACACGCCGCAGACCCGGGTTTTCAAGGACGCAGTCCGGGAAGGCGCCGACGTCGCTTTGACCGGGGTCATCCTTGCGGAGATCCTGCAGGGGGTCCCTTCCGATGCCGGATTCGACAGGCTCCGAAAGGATTTGTCTTCCTTCAGGATCCTGCAACCGGAGTCGGAGGACACTTACGTCCAGGCGGCGAGGCTTTACCGGACCGGGAGAAAACGGGGCGTGACCATCCGAAGTCTCATCGATTGCCTCATCGCGGCGATCGCCATGGAGCACGGCGCAACGGTCCTGCACAAGGACCGTGACTATGATCGGATATCCCGATACGCTCCGCTTATAACGGTACTATTGGAATCGTGAGCATCTGGTTAAAGCGCTTGACTACGAATCGTCCCGCTTCCGGAACAAGTCCATAGGAAGTATTATCTTGGCGGAGGAGATCCTTTCGACCTTCTGGTGTTCAATCGGGAAGAGCACGAGGTCCGTCCGAGGGAGGCGCTCGCCTGGACGGCGGGCTGGGTATCGCTCGCCCTGCTTTTCAATTTCGGGGTGTACCGTTACTTCGGCGCCCAGCACGCGCTGGAGTTCTTCACCGGATACCTGATCGAGCTGTCGCTGTCCGTCGACAACCTTTTCGTTTTCATCCTCATCTTTTCGACCTTCGGCGTTCCGGCTGCCTGCCAGCACCGGGTCCTTTTCTGGGGGATCCTCGGAGCGCAGGTAATGAGGGCGGTCTTCATATTCCTGGGCGCGGCCCTGATATCGTCGTTCCACTGGGTGATCTACATCTTCGGGGGATTCCTGCTCTTCACCGGCGGGAAAATACTTCTGGGGCACGGGACCGAGATTCACCCGGAAAGGAACCCGGTCTTGCGGCTGTTCGGGAAGGTCATCCCCACCGTCAAGGAGTTCCACGGCGGGCGATTTACGGTCAGGATCGACGGGAAGCTCTACGCCACGGCGCTTCTTCCGGTGCTCGTCGTGATAGAGGTGAGCGACCTCGTGTTCGCCGTCGATTCCATCCCGGCGATCTTCGGGGTGACTCTGGACCCCTTCATCGTCTACACGTCGAACATCTTCGCCATCCTGGGGCTTCGGGCCCTCTTCTTCCTGCTCTCCGCCGCGATGGAGAGCTTCCATTACCTCAAGTACGGCCTGGGGCTGGTGCTCCTCTTCGTCGGTGGGAAGATGCTGGCCGGCGCCTGGTACGCAGTGTCCATCAAGTTTTCCCTGGCGGTGGTGGTGCTCCTCCTCGGGGGCTCGATCCTCGCCTCGTTGCTTCGGCGCCGCCGGTGATAATATGAAGCCGCCCGGGAAGGATGGGGAAAACCGGGCGTAATTATCCGTGGACATACAGGAGGCTGATCTGGTGGATCAGAGAACTCTCGCCGCGCGCGCAATCAACGCGATCAGGTTTTTGTCGGTGGACGCAGTCCAGAAGGCCAAATCGGGGCACCCCGGGACGCCGATGGGGCTGGCCCCGCTATCGTACCTGCTGTGGACCCGCCATCTCCGGTACAACCCCAGGAACCCCGACTGGCCGGGAAGGGACCGGTTCGTCCTGTCATGCGGGCACGCTTCGATGCTGCTGTACTCCCTCCTGCATCTTACCGGCTTCGATCTTTCCCTGGAGGATCTGCGGCAGTTCCGGCAGTGGGGGAGCAGGACCCCCGGACACCCGGAAGCCGGCCACACCCCAGGAGTGGAGGTCACCACCGGCCCATTGGGGCAGGGGATATCGAACGCGGTCGGGATGGCGATGGCCTCCCGGCTGCTGGCGCAGCGGTTCAACAGGCCGGGGCACGAGATAGTATCCCACCGCGTCGTCGCCCTCTGCTCGGACGGCGACCTGATGGAGGGCGTCGCCTCGGAGGCCGCCTCGCTTGCCGGTTTCCACCGGCTGGGGAACCTTGTCGCTTTCTACGACGACAACCGGATCACGATCGAAGGTTCGACCGACCTGGCGTTTCGCGAAGACGTGGCGGGCAGGTTCCGCGCCTACGGGTGGAACGTTCTCCACGTCGCCGACGGCAACACGGACCTGGAAGGCCTGTCCCGGGCGATCGAGGCGGCGTTCGCGGAACGGGAGCTCCCCACACTGGTGATAGTCAGGACGGAGATCGCGTTCGGCAGCCCCAACAAGCAGGGTACCGCGGAGGCCCACGGCTCGCCGCTGGGGGAGGCGGAAGTGGCGCTGGCCAAGGAAGCGCTCGGGTGGCCGAAGGAGCCGGCGTTTTTCGTCCCGGAGGACGTCCTTGCGCATTTCCGCGAGGCGATTCCGCGCGGAGAGCTGCTCGAACGCGAGTGGAGAGTGCGGATGGCGGAGTACCTCCGGGAGTTTCCCGGCCCGGCGATGGAATGGGAACGGCGGAGCTGGGGCGACCT
>JAENIX010000058.1 GCA_016844415.1 Actinomycetota bacterium
GCGCTGAACGACTGGGCGACCAGCCTGTTCTTGTCGATTATAACCGGAAAGATGATCTTGTTCTCCATTCCCTGCATGAACTTCACGACGCGGTGGGTTCCGAACGAGTCCAGATTGACCCCGATGATGAGCAGTCCCTTATCCTTGAACTCGCTGTAGATTTCGTTCAGCCGGGGCATCTCCTCGATGCAGGAGGCGCAGTAGATCGACCAGAAGTCCAGTACGACGACGTTCTTCCCCTTGAGCTTGGCGTAGTCGATAGTCTGGTTGTCGATCGTCAGGCCGGAAAACGCCGGGGCCTGATCGCCTTCCTTGATCCCCTTGCCCCCCCCGAAAAACGCTCCCGCGGGCTGCACGATCATAAAGACCGCCAGAGCCGCCCACATCAACATCATCGGGGATCTTCGGTTCATTTTCGCGCTCCTTCGGGCCTGAACTACATTTTATAGCACAGGAATCACGTTTAATAAAACAGGAAACACCCGCCCCTTCCCGGGGGTTCCGTGCCGGCTTGAGATTTTATCGCCGACAATGTAACATATCGGCAAATCGCGGGTATTTTTTAGCGTTTTTCTTCTCGGTTCAGAATGAAACGCCTGGGAGGTTATCTATGAAAAGGATCCGTTTCGCAGTACCCAAGGTGGTCGGCTCTTCCAGCGTCCATCCCTGCTGATTCGCCGGACGGCAGGGATCGCTATCCGGATCGTTCTCCTGCATTGACACCGCGCGCAGATCGAAAAGCAGGACTTCTTCTTTTTCTCTCGCTGCTCGTCGCGGCTCCCGCATGCTTCCCCCGAGGCCTTTCCCCCATCGATAGCGCAAACGGTTCGTCCGCACGTGCGATGCGGCAGGGGATTGACGTCCACGTGACCCACCGCGAATCCCCGCTTTCCGGGGCCCGGGTTGAGTGGCGCCGGTCGCCGGCGGGGGACGGCGAGGTGTCCGCAGCGGCCGGCGTGACGGACGGCGATGGAAACGCCGCGTTCGACCTTCCGGCGGGACAGTATTTTCTCGTCGTCCAGTGGCGCGGCGATGGCGATTACGGGCGACCGATCGCGCCGGGAGACCGTTTCGCTTATTTCGGCGGCAACCCGGTGTTCGCGGCACAAGGCATTTTCCGGGAATATTTCATAAGCGTGGAGGAGTTCGCGGTGGCGGGGCCTACTCCAGCGGCCGTGACGCCGAAGGGAACGGGGGTTTACGGCCGTGTGCTCGCCGATTCGTCGCCTGTAGCGGGCGCACACGTGAGCGCCTATCCAGGTATCGCGACGGCCTTCCGGGAGATAGGATTCGCCGCTTCGGCTCCGACCGGGGTAGACGGCGTCTTCATGCTGGATCTTCCGCCGGGGAAATATTACCTGGTCGCCAGGAAGCGGGCGGGCGGGGGAGTGGCCGGACCGCTCCGGAAAGGAGACCGGTACGGATACTACGCCGCGAATCCCGTGACCGTCGCCGCGGGGGATTTCACCCGGGTGACCATCCCGGTCACTCTCCTCAAGCTCCGCAATACGCCATCCTACTCCGCCGGGTACGTTGCGGCCTCTTCGATCGAAGGAAGGATCATCGGCCGGGACGGCAAGCCGCGCAAAGGAGTCTACGCGGCCCTTTACGACAACCCGGACCTCCTGAACAGGCCGGTCTTCCTGTCGGAGGTCACCGGTGAAGACGGCAGATACCGCATCCCCGTCCCCGTTCCAGGCACATACAGCCTCGGGGCGCGAAGCGGGTACGGCGGCTCTCCAGCGCCGGGCAGCTTTTATGGCCGGTTCGAAGGGAACCCCGGGCATTCCGTCACGCTGAAGGAGGGAGACCGGCTGACCGGCATCGACATCGTCGTTGCCGAAGTGTATTAAGCCATCCCGCAAGGTTTTCCAGGCCAAATATCCTGCGGGCTGTATTTCCGCATGGTAATGTATTTCGATCATGTCCGTGCGCACCCTGCGACGCATTTCCCAGTGGGCGATATTCCTGGTTTTCGTGTTCCTTTTCCTGAACACGGAGTACAAGGACAACGACGTCCTCCCTTACGCGGTCAACATTTTCCTGAGACTCGATCCGCTGGTCGCCGCCGCGGCAGCGGTTTCCGGGAGGGCGCTCATAAGCCTCTTGTGGCCCGCGCTGATCGTCGCGGGACTCACGATTCTCCTCGGCCGTTTTTTTTGCGGATGGGCGTGCCCGATGGGATCCCTCCTGGACGCCGTCGACGCGACCGTCTTCGCCGGCCCGAGGAGCAGAGGCGCCGTTCCACCTTCCTGGCGGCGGTGGAAATACCTGATCCTGGTTTTTCTCGCGGGTTCGGCGTTGTTCACGCTCCAGTGGGTTTTCTTCTTCGATCCGATCAGCATCCTCATACGCACTTTCGCCGTTTCCGTGTTCCCCGCACTGAACCGTATCGTGCACGATGCGTTCGGCGCTCTCTACCAGGCCCACCCCGGCGCGGCGGCGTTTGTTTCCGAGCCGGTTTACGGTTTTCTCAAGGCGCACTTCCTCGCCTTCGAACAGCCGGTGTTCAGGACGGCGGCGCCGGTCGGCCTCTTCTTCCTTGCCATCCTCGCCGCGGAGTATTACCAGAGACGGTTCTGGTGTCGGAACCTCTGCCCCCTGGGCGCGCTCCTGGGCCTGCTTGGCAGGTTCGGCCTGTTCCGAAGGCGGGTGATGGAGGACGGCTGCACCCGCTGCGACCTGTGCGAGAAGAGCTGCCGGATGGGCGCCATTCACGATGACGTCGAGACGTTCCACGGCGAATGCGTCGGTTGCATGGACTGCCAGGTGATCTGCCCGGAAGAAGTCATCCGGTTCTCCGGGAAAGAGGGGAGGCGGGAGGCCGCCGTGGACCTGACACGCCGGGGGCTCATGACTTCGGCGGCCCTGGGGGCGTTCACCGTGCCGTTCTTCCGCGTGGAAGCGCGCCGCAAGGCTCCGGATCCGGGCCTTATACGTCCGCCCGGCGCGCTGTCCGAGGACGGGTTCCTCGCTCGCTGCACCAGGTGCGGGGAGTGCATGAGGGTCTGCATCGCGAACGGCCTCCAGCCCACCTGGTTCGAGGCGGGGCTGGAAGGAATGTGGAGCCCGGTCCTCGTGCCGCGGATAGGGTACTGCGAATTCAACTGCACGCTATGCGGCCAGGTGTGTCCGACCGGCGCGATCCGGCGGCTTCCGCTCGCAGACAAGAAAAAAGTGGTAATAGGCCTTGCGGAGGTGGACCGTAGCCGCTGCCTGCCATGGAGGGGGCAATCCGACTGCATCGTCTGCGAAGAGCACTGCCCTACGGCACAAAAGGCCATCCTCATGAAGGAGGAAAAGGGGATGACGATCACAGGCGAGGTAAGGGTGTTCAAAAGACCCTACATCGACGAGAGGTTGTGCATCGGGTGCGGCATCTGCGAAACGAAGTGCCCGTTGACCGACCGCGGCGCCGTCTACGTGACCTCCAGGGGCGAATCGAGGGCTGTTTCGGGGGATCCCATTGCATCGTAAGCTGGAGAACGTTTTCTATGAAGTGCGGTCGCCCAAGCTCTCGTGGGGGGATATCGGCGGGCTCGCGGGACCGAAGGCGAAGATGAAGGAGATGGTGTCCCTGCCGCTCGCGCGGGGGGAGCGGCTCCGGGAAATGGGCGTGGACCTGCCGTCCGGCGTGATGCTATGGGGCCCGCTTGGACTGGGGATCACAATGCTGGCCGAGGCCTCGGCGAAAGACGCCGGTGCGACGTTCGTATACGTTTCCGGCCAGGAGATGCTGGGGAAGATCGACCGCATGGAGGAGGCGTTCGGGATCGCCGTCCGGGAGGCGCCTTCCGTTTTTTTCATATCCGACATCGACTGGCTCTGCCCGCGCGCGGGCGCTTCCTACGAATGGCGGGACGGAACCCTCCGGGGAAAGCCGCCGACTTTCGCCGACATTTCTTTCACCGGGAAGTTCCTGGCGCTCCTCGATTCGCTGCTTCACGAGCCCCGCGTCCGGCTGGTCGGGTCGTGCTACCGCATCGACGTCGTGGACCAGGCGGCGATCAAGGAGAAGAAGCGGTTCAACCGGAAGATCTTCGTGCCGCCCCCTACAGCGGAAGATCGCAGGGAGATACTCGCGATATATGCCGGAAGGATGCCGCTCACAGAAGATGTAGATCTTGGGCTGATCGCCGGGAAGGCGGAAGGGTGCACCGGATGGGACATCGAGAACCTTTGCAGGAAAGCGGCGATCCTAGCCGTGGAGGAATGCGAAGACCGGGTTGCCCTCCGGCATTTCCTCGCCGCTCTTTCGGCAATTACACCGTGGCTGACCCCGGACATGACGGAAGGGTACCTGCGGATCTTCCGGGAAGATTGCCCGCACCACTATTCATTCTGAACCGGCGGAGAGACCATTGAGAAAGTCATTCAACATCCCGGCCGCCGCGGCGCTTGCCGCCGCGATCGCCCTGGCCGGGGCCGCTTACTCCCAGGCGTGCGTGGGACGGACGCTTTTCATCGGCTACTTCGACGCTCCTGAACAGGCCATGGTGGCCAACATCCTGTCCGTGTTCATCGACGAGAGGACGGGCACGACAGTGAAACTCAGCAGGTTCCCCACGCGCGCGGAGGCGTTCGAGGCCGTCCGGAAAGACCGGGTCAGCATATATGCAGACTACTCCTCGGTTATCCTCGGGATGATTCCCGGAGAAAAGCCGGCCCCGGACCTGGAAAAGAATTTCGCCCGCCTGAAAGAGGTCTTGAGCCGGGATTACAACGTCGTCCTGCTGGAGCCGTTCGGGTATGACCGGTATTTTACCGGCAAGCCGAAAGCGGGGGAGATGCCGGGGCAGGCGGGAGTGATGGTGTGCAAGGACGCGATCTCGAAGTTCCCCGCCCTCCCGAAACTCCTGGCGAAACTGCGCGGCGCCCTCGACAACGGGACGATGGCGTCGCTGCTTGCGGAGGCGGAGAAGTCGGACGTGAAATCGGTCGCGCGCCGGTTTCTGAAGTCCCGCAGGCTCATCTGAGCTGCCTGGAGCGAGGCGCGGGTGATCCGCATCCTGAAATCGACGAAGCTCGCGGTCGTCCTGTGCCTCGTCCTGTCGGCGGGAGGAATCGCGGGATCGCTCCTCTACCAGGGGAATACAGCTTTCGGGAAGCAGGGGCCTTATAACGTATTCCGTTCCCCTCTTTTTCTAGTTCCTGCCTGTCTTCTTATCCTGAACATCTTTTTTTGCGCCTGGTCGCGCCTCGCCTCGATGCCGCTCTCCGGGCCGCGGACGTGGTCCTTCGCCGGGATCCACCTGGGACTCCTTCTCATGGCGTCCGCGTTGATCCTGGACGGCCTGTTCGGGTTCCTCGGCACGAGATACTACTACCTGGGCGTCCCCGATTCCTCCTACTTCGACTGGAGAAAGAACCGTGAAGAGCCGTTCCCGTTCACCGTCGAGGTCGCGGCCGTTGAGACCCGCCATCACCCGTTGAACCTGCAGGTCGGGGTCAGGGATCCGGCCGGAAAAGACGCGGGAACATACAACATCCGGGAAGGCGGTTCCTTCGAGGCCGGGAAGACCGGGCTCGTCGTGACGCCGCGCAGATTCGATAACGAATCGAAGTACCTTTTCCTGGATGCCGCGGTCGGAGGGACGAGTGTGAGCGGTATTCGGGCCGCCGCCGGAAGCCCCGCCGTCGTCGGGGGATACTCGATCTTCCCGGTGGCATTCGCCGATCCGGAGCCGTCCGGTCACGCCGCCCGTGTCCGTTTCACACTTCCAGGGCGGGGGCCGGAGGAAAAGGAGATCCGGATTAACCACCCGGCACGGTACGCCGGACTCTCTTTCTGCCTGGTGGACGTGGGCGCGGACAGGTTCGGAAACCCGTACGCAGGGCTGCAGATGACCCGCGAGCCCGGTGAAACCGGTTTCTGGATCGGCGCCTTGATGTTCTCCCTGTCTCTACTGGTCCACTTTCGGTTGGGGGCGGGAATGCTGGCACTGTTTCTGCTTGGCCTTGCCCCTTGCGTGACGCATGCATTCGGCACGGTGATCGATGGGAAGACGGAATGGGCAGGGGAGGTCCGGATCGCGGAGCCGGTCACCGTGGAGAAAGGGGGCGTGCTTCGCATCCGGCCGGGGACGACCGTGTTCCTGTCGGGAGAAGACCGCGACGGAGATGGCTGCAGGGACGGGTATATCCAGGTATTCGGGAAGATTCTGGTCGAGGGCGAACAGGACCGTCCGGTGCGGTTCATCC
>JAENIX010000059.1 GCA_016844415.1 Actinomycetota bacterium
GCCGCCGCGAAGCGGGAGCGGATCCCCCGCGTGGTGCTCGCCGGCGGTGTTTCCGCCAATTCGCGTTTGCGGGCGAAGGCGGATGAGGATGGAAACCGCGCAGGGATCGAGGTGCACTTTCCCTCCCGGGCCCTTTGCACCGACAACGCAGCGATGGTGGCTTTCCTGGGAGAGCGCCGAATGTCCGCAGGGCACGCATCCGGCCTGGATCTCAACGTCTATGCCGCGTCCCGCTTTTCGCGCTGAGATTTCCACTTCATGAAATGGGAAACTAAACACCCGCTGCAGTTGCTTTCGGAGCTTGGGCTTGCGCCCCGGAAGGCGCTCGGGCAGACCTTCCTCCACGACCGTAATATCGCACGGAAGATCGTGTCGCTCGCTCTCGCAATGGGCCCGCCTTTCCTCGAGATCGGCCCTGGGCTTGGAGCGCTCACGGATCTCTTCGCCGAGGCCGGGGAAAAGACGGCGGCGGTCGAAGTGGACCGGGGACTCGCGGTTTTTCTGCGCGGCAGGTACGAAGGAACCGCCGTGGAAGTGGTGGAGGCGGATTTTCTTGCCCTATCGGACAGCGACCTGGCGCAACGGTTCCCGGCTGGCGGGACGGTGGTGGGGAATCTGCCGTACTCCATCTCCTCCCCGATCCTTATCCGGCTGATTGCCCTGCGGGAGACCTTTCCCCGGGCGGTCCTCATGCTGCAGAAGGAGGTGGTCGATCGGCTTTGCGCCCCGCCGGGGGGAAAGGAGTACGGAATCCTGTCGGTCTACCTGTCCGCTCTCGCCGGGGCGAAGGAGGAGTTCAAGGTCAGGCGGACCTGTTTCTCGCCGTCCCCGGACGTCGACTCCGCCGTCGTCTCGGTCCGTTTCAGGCCCGGGATTCCCGGAGAAATCGTCCGAAGCCTGCAGACGGTTGTGCGGGCCGCTTTCGCGCAGCGGCGGAAAACGTTGCGCAACGCTCCTGTTCCGTTCCTCGCCGGGGGAGCCCCCGAGTGGTGCGATCTGCTGGCCGTGGCGGGGGTCGATCCCTCCGACCGCGCGGAGACCGTCGCTCCCGGCACATACATGGAGATGGCTCGCGCGCTTGCCCGGCGTGGAATGTAGTGGACAATGCCTTCGGCCGCCCAATACAATTGAGCGGACATGGGCGATCGGATAAATCCCCGCTACATTGCGATCGAAGGGCCGATCGGGGTCGGCAAGACCTCGCTGGCCAAGATCCTGGCAAACCAGTTCGGCTGCCGGTTGGTGCAGGAAGAGGTAGGCCACAACCCGTTCCTCGAGCGTTTCTACGAAAACCCGCGGAAATACGCCTTCCAGACCCAGCTTTTCTTCCTGCTTTCCCGCTACCGTCAGCAGCGGGAGATGGCCCAGGGAAATCTCTTCGATAAAGGCGTGGTTTCGGACTACGTCCTGGCGAAGGACAAGATCTTCGCGCTCATAAACCTGGAGGACGACGAGATCGCCCTCTACGACTCGATCTACAAGCTCCTCGTGCCGACCGTCCCACGGCCCGACCTTGTCATCTACCTGCAGGCCCGCCCCGAGGTCCTTCTGAACCGGGTCCGCAAGCGCGGCGTGGAGTACGAGCGGAACATTTCGCTTGACTACCTTAAAACGCTCAGCGATGCTTATAACGAGTATTTTTTCCACTATAACGAGACTCCGCTCCTTGTCGTCGGCACGAGCGAGATCGATTTCGTGGAAAGCCCCCGCGACCTTGAACATCTCGTGAGAGAAGTCAAGAGTGTGAAACGCGGGACGCAGCACTACATACCGCTGGGATCCAGGTAACACCGGACCAAGACGGGATCGTCGGGAAACGCGGGGAAGCATTCGCGCGACAGCGCCCCCGCAGGCCAGGGAAGCGATATGCGGCCTTCCGGAAACGATTCCGGGAGGCATTTTTATTTGAAAAAGACCACCATCGTCGACATCGCCCGGATGAAGGCCGAAGGACGCAGGATCGTGATGATCACCGCGTACGATGCGCTCTTCGCGAAGATCTTCGACGAGGCCGGGGTGGACGTAATCCTCGTGGGGGATTCGCTGGGGCAGGTGGTGCTGGGGCTGCCGAACACACTGGGCGTGACCATGGAGGACATGGAGCGGCACACCGGCGCGGCGGCGAGGGGACGCAAGCGGGCGTATCTCATCGCCGACATGCCGTTCCTCTCCTTCCAGGTCTCCCCGCAGGAGGCGATACGGAACGCGGGGAGGCTTCTGCAGGCGGGCGCGGAGGCGGTGAAGCTGGAGGGAGGGCGCAACGTCGAGGCGGTGATCCGCGCCATCGCTGCGAGCGACATCCCGGTGATGGGGCACGTGGGGCTCACTCCCCAGTCTATCCACCGGATGGGCGGATACCGGGTGCAGGGGAAGACGGACGTGCAGAAAGAGCGGCTGATGGACGACGCGCTGGCGGTGCAGGAGGCGGGAGCGTTCGCGGTGGTCCTCGAAGGGATGCCGGCCGACCTCGCCGGCGAGATCACGGAGCGGCTCGCGATTCCCACGATCGGCATAGGCGCGGGGCCGCGCTGCGACGGGCAGGTGCTGGTGATGCAGGACCTGCTCGGGCTGTTCGACGAGTTCCGGCCGAAGTTCGTGAAGCGGTTCGCGGAGATGAAAAAACCGGTGCAGGATGCCGTTCGGGCCTATGCGGACGAGGTACGCGAGGGGAAATTCCCCGGCAGGGAGCATTCGTTTTGATGGTGACCGTTCGCCATCCGGAATCGATGCGTGCATGGTCCGGGGCGCGACGCGCGGAAGGGAAGCGGGTCGGCTTCGTCCCGACGATGGGCTACCTCCACGAGGGGCACACGAGCCTGGTCCGGATCGCAAAGGAGATGGGGTGCGAAGCAGTCGCGGCGTCGATCTTCGTGAACCCGACGCAGTTCGGACCCGGCGAGGACTATGAGAAGTACCCGCGCAACGAGGAGCGGGACCTCGCGATGCTGTCCGCCGCGGGCGTGGGGGCGGTCTTCCTCCCGGGCGCGAAGGAGATGTACCCGGAAGGGCACCAGACGCACGTGGAGGTGACCGGCGTTTCGCAGGGGCTGTGCGGCGCGATCCGGCCGGGGCATTTCCGCGGCGTGGCCACCGTGGTGGCGAAGCTGCTCCTGATCGCAAGGCCGCACGTGGCCGTGTTCGGGGAGAAGGATTACCAGCAGCTTGCCGTCATCCGCGCGATGGTGCGCGACCTGGGACTAGACGTGGAGATAGCGGGAGCGCCGATCGTGCGGGAGCCCGACGGGCTGGCGATGAGCTCCCGGAACAAATACCTTGAAGGGGAAGACCGGCGGGCGGCGCTTTGCCTATACAACGGGCTATGCGCGGCGCGGGACCTGTACGAAACGGGAGTACGTGTCCCGGAAAAGCTCGTAAACGTCGCGCGGGCGAAGATACTTTCCGAGCCACGCGCCAAACTGGAGTATGTAGAGGCACGGGACCCGGAAACGCTCTCCCCGAGTCTTTCCGCTTCCGGCCGTATGACGATTCTGGTGGCGGCCCGTGTGGGGCCGGCGCGTTTGATTGACAACATCACTCTGGAGGGGAAAGCAGCATGATGCGCACTATGCTCAAATGCAAGATCCACCGCGCCACGGTGACGGAGGCGATGCTTCACTACGAGGGGAGCATCACGATCGACGAGGCCTTGATCGAGGCGGCCGGGCTCGTCGAGTACGAGCAGGTCCACATCTACAACATCGACAACGGGAACCGGTTCTCCACCTACGTCATCGGCGGGAAGCGGGACTCGGGCGTCATCTGCCTGAACGGCGCCGCCGCGAGGCAGGTGAGCAAGGGGGACCTGATCATCATCGCCAACTACGCCACGTACGATGAGAAGGAGCTGGCGAACTTCCAGCCGACGCTCGTCTACGTCGACGAGAAGAACCGGATCACCAAGGTCAAGCGGAAGGTCGAGCCGGAAGGCCAGGTTTCCCGGGTCGCCGCTGCCCGGTAACAAATACAGGGACCTAAGAACCGGGACGTTCCTAAGAACTTTCATAACGGACGTTCCTGTATGATTCAATGATGGTGATTTCCGACAATAAGCGCGAGGTGGTGTACATTGCCTCGCGCATTTTTTTGGATTCCGCAACCGTCCTGTCGCCAGGGGCGGTGGCGGTGCGGGACGGCACCGTCGTCGCGGCCGGCAGACCGCGGGAAGTGGAGCGAAGCCTTTCTCGCGGGTTTGATAGGAAAGAGTTTCCCGGGGCGGCGATCCTCCCCGGACTCGTAAACGCGCACACACACCTTCAGATTCCCCGCTTGACGATCCCTGCAGGCGGCGCGACGGCCGAATCTTCGTCTTTCGTGGAATGGATCCTTGGCGTCATCGCGTGGAGGTCGAACGCCCCGCCTGATGAGTTCCTATTAAATTTCGAGACGGCGGCGGCGGAAGCCATTTCCTTCGGAACCACGGCCGTGGGGGAGATATCAAGGCCGGACCAGGGGATATACGGCAGCTGTTCGCTGCGGGCACGGCTTTTCGCGGAGGGAATCGGCTTCACGCCGGAAGCCGCGGGAGAGTCCCTTGCCGCGGTCGAAGCCGCCCTCGCCCGGCTGGAGGAGTGCGCCCGGGAAAGCGGCGGGTTGGTGGCTCCCGGCCTGTCTCCGCACACGCTGTACACCGTTGGCCCGGCGCTTCTCGGGCTCCTCGGGGATCTTGCCGCGCGTAAAGGGGTTCCTGCCTGCCTGCATCTTGCGGAATCGCCCGCGGAAATGGAGTTTCTTTCGACAGGAGGAGGACCCGTGGCGACGCTGCTCTATCCCGCCGTCGGAAGGGACGTCTCCTGGTTCCGGGGGATCGGAATGTCGATCCCTTCATACCTGGAAAAGGCGGGTCTTTTGCGGGAGGGACTTCTCCTGGTGCATAATGTCCACCTGTCCAGGGGGGATATAGGCATCCTTCGCCAGCGCGGGGCGCGTTTCGTCCTTTGCCCGCGCAGCAACGCGGCGCACGGGAACGGCTCGCCCGACGTTACGCACTTCGTCGATACGGGCATACCGTTCGCACTTGGAACCGACAGTCTTGGATCCGTGCCGGATGTCAGCGTCTGGGAAGAGATGCGCGCGGCTCGCTCGATATATCGCGGCTCCCTATCGGACGCGGAGCTCTGCCGCGTTCTCTTCCGTGCGGGGACCGGGAACGGGGCTGCGGCGCTGGGACTTGCGGGCGGATCGTTGCGTTCCGGAGGGGCGGCGGACTTTATCCTGGCGGACAATCCACAGGGAGACGGCGGTGCCGCTATCATAAACCTGGTCGAGCGGACGAAGGGGAGAAACGTACTGATGACAGTGGTAGGCGGCAGTTCCCGTTTCGAGCGAGCCTGAAGATGGAAAAGACAGGCCTTCACGAGAAGACGGTCGCGACCAACCGGCGCGCCCGGCACGAGTACCATATCCTCGAAAACTTCGAATGCGGCCTGGTCCTTCACGGTTACGAGGTGAAGTCAATCCGCCAGGGACGCGTGAACATCCAGGACGCCTACGGTGCCGTGCGGGAGGACGAGGCGTTCATCGAGAACATGCACGTCTCCCCCTACTCCCACGGAGACCTGCGGGTGATCGATCCCCTGCGCACCCGCAAGCTTCTCCTGCGGAGGAAGCAGATCGACTACCTCCTTGGGAAGACCCGGGAGAAGGGGCTGACCCTCGTAGCTCTCAGGCTCTACCTCAAGGGTCCGCACGTAAAACTGGAAATGGGACTCGCCCGGGGGAAGAAGCTGTACGACAAGCGGGAGGACATCGCGGAGCGCGATGCGAAGCGTGACATTGAAAGAGCCATCAGGGGAAAAGGCCGGAGGCCTACCCGCGAAAACTGAAGGCGGAGCCCCCCGGGCTCAAACAGGATGCATGGGAAGGGAAGGGGGAACGATTGGATCCGCAAGCGGGATTGCGGCTTGACAAACGTCTGTTCCTAAATGAAATTGTTGAGGATAATGCGACGCTTACTCTTCACATGCACGTTCCTGCTGATGGCCATTCCCTTGGCCGCAGGCGCGGACGAGATCTACAAGGTCCGGAAAGGCGATAACCTTTACCGGATAGCGAAGAAGTTCCGGGTCTCTTCCGATGAAATCGTTGAGGCAAACGGCCTCGAATCCGACCTGCTGAAGCCGGGCGACAGGCTTTCCATTCCTACAGGCGAAACGGAGCCGGCGG
>JAENIX010000060.1 GCA_016844415.1 Actinomycetota bacterium
CGGGGTCCCGGAAGAACCACGCCATGAAGGCGGTCAAAATGAGAGCGACCGCCGCAAGCGGAAGACTTTTCGGCCATAGGAACCAGAGCGCCGCCGTGACGGCCGCCGCTCCCAGCACGAACGGAACCCCCTCGGGCGCGATCACCCTGCCTTCTCCCGGCGGAATGCCCGCCCGCGCGGGGGGCTCAATTTTTCGACTTGTCAACCAGCCGGCCCTTCGCGATCCACGGCATCATGGCGCGAAGCTTCCGCCCCACTTCCTCGATCGGGTGCTCCTCGCCGCGCTTCGTGAGCGCGTTGAAGACGGGGCGGTTGGCCTGGTTTTCCAGCATCCATTCCCGCGCGAACGACCCGTTCCGGACCTCCTCCAGGATACGCTTCATTTCCTTCCGGGTCTCCTCGGTGACGATCCGCGGGCCGCGGGTCAGGTCCCCGTACTGCGCCGTGTTGCTGATCGAGTACCGCATCGTGGAGATCCCTCCCTCGTAGATGAGGTCCACGATGAGCTTCAGCTCGTGGAGGCACTCGAAGTACGCCATCTCCGGCGAATATCCCGCCTCGACCAGCGTCTCGTATCCCGCGAGCACCAGCGCCGTGGCGCCGCCGCAAAGGACCGCCTGCTCGCCGAACAGGTCCGTCTCGGTCTCCTCGCGGAAGGTCGTCTCCAGCACCCCGGCGCGCGCCGCGCCGATCGACGCCGCGTAGGCGAGCGCGATTTCACGGCTCTTCCGGGAGGGGTCCTGGTGGACGGCGATCAGGGCCGGCACCCCTTCGCCTTTGAGGTACTGCGCCCGCACCAGGTGGCCGGGGCCCTTCGGTGCCACCATGAACACGTTCACGTCCGGCCGGGGGACGATCTGGCCGAAATGGATGTTGAAGCCATGCGCGAACATCAGGAACGCGCCCTTTTTCAGGTTCGGTGCTACCGACTCCCTGTAGATCCGCCCCTGCAGCTCATCCGGGAGAAGCATGCAGACCACGTCCGCCTTCGCGACGGCCGTCGAGGCGTCGAAGACGTCGAAGCCCGCGTCCTGCGCTTTTTTCGCCGCGGCCCCGCCCGGAAGCTCCCCGACGACCACGCTCATCCCGCTTTCCTTCAGATTGTTCGCGTGGGCGTGCCCCTGGCTGCCGTACCCCAGTATCGCGATCGTCTTTTTCCTGAGCGTCGCGGGCTTTGCGTCCTTCTCCCGAAATATCTTCACCATCGCTAACCCCTCCCTGGAATCACTCGAAATTGGCTATTCACTACATCCCCCTGGCGATCGACACAAGTCCGGTGCGAACCACCTCTTTGATGCCGACCGGCCGGAGCAGCTGGAGAAACGCCTTGACCTTCGCCTCGTCGCCGGTCATCTCGACCGTGTAGCACCGGGGCGCGACGTCCACGATCTTCGCGCGGAAGATGTCCACCAGACGCAGGACCTCCGCCTTGGTTTCCGGGTCGGCGTTGACCTTGACCAGGACGAGCTCGCGGTCCACGGTTTCGACGCCCGTGAGATCGACGACCTTGATCACGGAGATGAGCTTGTTCAGCTGCTTCAGTATCTGCTCGATGATCTGGTCGTTGCCGCTCGTCACGATCGTCATCCGGGAGACGGACTCGTCCATCGTTTCGGCGACAGAGAGCGACTCGATATTGAACCCGCGGCCCGAGAACAGCCCCGAAACCCGGCTCAAGACCCCGAATTCGTTCTCAACAAACACGGATATGGTGTGGCGCATCGGTTTCTCTCCTTGCCCTGCGCGATCGGTCCGTCAGACGAGCAGCATCTTGGTCAGCGGCGCCCCCGCGGGCACCATCGGGTACACCATCTCGTTCGGGTCGCAGACGATGTCGATGAACGCCGGCCCCTTCGCGGCGAACCCCTTCTTGAGCACCCCGGCCACCTCCTCTGTCCGGGTCGCGCGGAACCCGGCGGCGCCGTACGCCTCCGCCAGCTTCACGAAATCGGGGATCTGCGGCAGGCAGGTCTGCGAATATTTCCCCTGGAAGAAGAGCTCCTGCCACTGGCGGACCATCCCCAGCACGCCGTTGTTCAGGATCACCACCTTCACCGGCAGGCGGTACTGGACGGCGGTAGCCAGCTCCTGGATGTTCATCTGGATGCTGCCGTCGCCGGCGATGTCCACCACCAGCTTTCCCGGGTTCGCCACCTGGGCGCCTATCGCCGCGGGGAAGCCGTATCCCATCGTCCCCAACCCTCCGGAGGACAGAAAGGTCCGGGGCCGGTCGTATTTATAGAACTGGGCGGCCCACATCTGGTTCTGACCGACCTCCGTGGCGATGATCGCGTCGCCCTTCGTGATCTCGTAGATCTTCTCGACCACGTACTGCGGCTTGATCTTCCCGGCCGACTTTTTATAGGAGAGCGGGTGGGTCCGGGCCCACTTCCCGATCTGCTCGCGCCAGGGGGCGATCTTCTCCCGGTACTGCGCCGCCTCCTTCGTCCCCTTGACGAGCTTGATCATCTTTTTCAGCACGTCCTTCAGGTCTCCCACGATCGGTATGTCGACGGGAACGTTCTTCTGGATCGACGTCGGGTCGATGTCCACGTGGATGATCTTGGCGTGGGGGGCGAACTCGTCAATCTTCCCGGTGACCCGGTCGTCGAAGCGCGCGCCCAGCGCCAGGATCAGGTCGCTGTGGGAGATCGCCATGTTGGCGTGGTAGGTGCCGTGCATCCCCAGCATCCCCATGTTCAGCGGGTCGGTCCCGGGGTAGGCCCCCATTCCCATAAGCGTCGTCGTCACCGGGATCCCGAGAATACGCGCGAATTCGGTGAGCAGCGAGGCGGCGCTCGACAGGATGATCCCCCCTCCAACATAGAGGACCGGCCGCTCCTTCTCCATGAGGAGCCGGATGGCGCTCTCCACCTGCTTCGGGTGCCCCTCGTAGTTCGGGTGGTACCCGCGCACGCTGACCTCCTTCGGCAGGAGGTACTCCGCCGAGTTCATCAGGACGTCCTTGGGGATATCGACGAGCACGGGCCCCGGCCTTCCCGTGGAGGCGAGGAAGAAGGCCTCCTTGACGATGCGGGCCAGGTCCTTCGTCTCCTTCACGAGGTAGTTGTGCTTCGTGCACGGCCGGGTGATCCCTACGATGTCGGCTTCCTGGAACGCGTCGTTCCCGATCATCAGCGTGGGCACCTGGCCGGTGAACACGACGATGGGGATCGAGTCCATGTACGCCGTGGCGATTCCCGTCACGGTATTCGTCGCACCGGGGCCGGAGGTCACCAGGGCGACGCCGGTCCTCCCGGAGGCCCGGGCGTAACCGTCCGCCATGTGGACGGCCCCCTGCTCGTGCCGGGTCAGGTAGTGGCGGACCTTCGTGTTCTTGAAGAGCTCGTCGTAGATGTGCAGGACCGCCCCGCCCGGGTAGCCGAACACCACGTCAACGCCGAGATCGCCCAGCGCCTTTACGAAAATTTCCGCTCCGTTCATCTTCACGGCTTATCCCCCTCGTTCCTAAGAAAACCGGGACGGTCCTGGCATCCTCTTACGGTTTATCCACCTCGGTCGTGAACTGCGTCCCTTTTGCGGTCCTGCCGAGTCCTCCTCCAGGACCGTCCCTAAGATATGACCGCGCCCGTACCGGCCGAGCGCACCAGTTTCGCGTACCTCGCGAGGTAGCCGGTCCGGATCTTGGGCGACGGCGCCTTCCACGCCTTGCGGCGGCGGGCAAGCTCCGCCGGTGGAACGTCAAGCGTCAGCTTCCTCTTCGGGATGTCGAGGACGATCCCGTCACCGTTGCGGACCAGGGCGATAGTTCCGCCGTCCATCGCCTCGGGGGAAACATGTCCGATGCACGGGCCGTGAGTCCCCCCGGAAAACCGGCCGTCGGTGATGAGCGCCACCTTCGTCCCGAGCCCCATCCCCATGATCGCGGAGGTGGGCAAGAGCATCTCGCGCATTCCGGGGCCCCCTTTCGGCCCCTCGTAACGGATCACGACGACCATGCCCGCCCTGATCTTCCCCGCCATGATCGCGGCCATGGCCGCGTCCTCGGAGTCGAACACCTTCGCCTTCCCGCGGAAAAGGAACATCGAGGGATCGACTCCGGACTGCTTGATCACCGCACCGTCCGGCGCCAGGTTGCCGGTCAGTATGGCTATGCCCCCTTCGGTGCGCACCGGGGCGTTAAGCCTCCGGATGATCCCGTCGTTAAGGACCCGCCCGCGCCGCGCGATCGCCGTGATGTCCTCGCCCGACACCGTGGGATTCTTCCGGAGCATCGGGAGAAGGCGGTTCAGCACGGCCGGGATACCGCCGGAGAATTCCACGTCCTCCATCATGTGCGGCCCTGCCGGGGTCACCGTCGTGAGCTGCGGGGTCTCCCGCGAAAGCCTGTCGAACTCGGCGAGCGGAAGCGCGATCTTCGCCTCGTGGGCGATCGCCAGGAGGTGGAGGACGGAGTTGGAGGAGCCCCCCAGGGCCAGGTCCACGCGGATGGCGTTCTCGAAAGCCGCGCGCGTCAGGATCCGCCTGGGCGTGATCCCGTCGCGGACGAGCTCCACGATCCGCCGGCCGGTGGCGTAGCCGATGTGTCTTTTCTTGGACATCCCCGCAAGCGCGGTTGCGCATCCGGGCAGCGACATCCCAAGCGTTTCCGTCAGGCAAGCCATGGTGTTGGCGGTGTAGAGCCCCTGGCAGGAGCCTTCGCCGGGGCACGCCTCCGCCTCGAGGCGCGACAGCATTTTCGCGTCGATCTCCCCGCGCTGGAAGCGGCCCACCGCCTCGAAGGTGTCGCTCACGAGGGAGAGGCGGCGGTCGCCCATGCGTCCCGAAAGCATCGGGCCTGCGGTCAGCACGATGCACGGTATGTCAAGCCGCGCGGCGGCCATAAGCATCCCCGGAGTGATCTTGTCGCAGTTGGTGAGAAGCACAAGCCCGTCAAGCGCATGCGCCTCCGCGACCGACTCGACCATGTCGGCTATCAACTCGCGCAGAGGCAGCGAGTAGTGCATCCCCCTGTGGCCCATCGCGATCCCGTCGCAGACAGCCGGGACACCGAAGAGGAAAGGATATCCACCGGCGGCGTGGACGCCGTTTTCCAAGACGCGTTCGAGGCTGCGCATCCCCACGTGCCCCGGCACAAGGTCGGTGAACGATGTCGCCACGCCGATGAACGGCTTCCCCATCGCGGCCTGCGGCACTCCCGCGGCGCAATAAAGCGCGCGGTGCGGCATCCGCTCCAATCCCTTTTTAGTCCGGTCACTTCGCATCCGTCAAACCGACGCCTTTCTTAAGATAAAAAAATCCCCTCGCGCGAGATCCCCGCTCAAGGGTGTTCCGGTTCCGAAAGAAAAGGCCTTCCGGTGGGTCCGCCGCCTATTGGCCGGTAAGCATCCTGGCGATCTGGTCTTTTTTCGCCAGTTTCAGCTTCTGCAGCCGTTTCCGCTCCATCTCCTCGTCGGGCGTCAGGTAGACCTTCCGGTCGTATTCCTTCAGTTTATCGTCCAACACCCGGTGTTCATGTACCAGGTTCTTGAATTCCGGGCTGGCTTCGAGAAGAGCCGCCTTCTTTGCATCCTGGCTCTGCCCCATCTGTACCTCCGTTTTTTGATGGTTTCCCAGTTTATCAAAGGCCTGGAAATTGTCAATTGAGACGCCGTTGTATCCCTCTTCCCGCTACCCGCGGCGCCGAACCTCCGCCTCCGAGGAACGCAGGTAGGCGGGTACCAGCGTCCGCAGGTCAGCCGATGCCCCTTCGCGGAGAAGCCGCGCCGCCAGCAGTCCCACCGCCCCCGCGTCGGGGCGCCCCTCCCCTTCCGGCGGGAAAACTGCCCGTTTCCCAAACCGCTCCCGGAGGAACTCCCGGAAGGAAAACGCACCGTCGCCGCAGAAGAGCATCTCCCCGCCGCCGGCCAGGTCCGGAAGCGCTTCCGGGGCGACGGCCACGTCGGGCAGAAGCCTGCGGCACATGCCGTCCTCCCATCTGAACAGCGCGGCGTATATCTCGTTTTTCCTCGCATCCAGGATCGGGCATACCGTTCCGCCCGGATACGGATACGCTTGCGCCAGCGCGTGGAGCGTCGGCACCGGCACGATTCGAGCGCCCAGGCCCTGGCAGAACCCCTTCGCCGCCGCCATCCCGACCCTCAGGCCGGTGAAGGAGCCCGGCCCCGCGGACACCGC
>JAENIX010000263.1 GCA_016844415.1 Actinomycetota bacterium
AAAGGGGACCTTGTCGCGCCATGAGTATCCCCGCCCCGAAGTCCCGCGGGATGCTGACCGATAGCGAGCGCGCCAAACGGCGACGCGAGCGCCTGGCAATCGGAATCGTGGCGATCCTGGTCGTCGGCCTGACTCTGCTCGAGGCCAACCTCACCGCTCTGGGCGGCTCGGTGGTTTTCGGCGGCAACATCATCATCTTCGCCCTCATAAACCTCAACATCGTCCTCATCGTCCTGCTGATCTTCCTGGTCACCCGGAACCTCTTCAAGGTGATCCTCGACCGGAAGCGTAATATCCTGGGGGCCAAGATCCGGTCGCGCCTCGTCCTCATTTTCATCGGCTTCTCGCTGGCCCCGACCATACTCCTCTTCGTCGCGGCGGCGAACATCACGACAACGAGCATCAAGTCCTGGATCGGGGGAAGGGTCGGCGTCGCTCTCACCGGCGCCCTGGAGATGGCGCGAGGCAGGCTGGAGTGGGAAGCGGGACAGCTTTCGGGGGTTGCGGATGAAGCCGCCGCGCGGATGCCGCGGAAAGCGTCGGGCGCAAAGGCCGGAAAGATTCTCGCGCGCATCAGAAAGGTGCATCCGGAAGGGACAACGCTTATTCTCGCTGACCGGAAAGGCATCGTGGCATCGAGCGGGGACGCGTCGGCAGGTGTGTCCGAGGAAATACTGTCGCGGCTTAAAGGCATTGGTTTTTCGGAGCGATCGGAGAAGTCGACGACTCTGGTCGGTGACGTCTTCGCTTCCGCCGTGCGCAAGCTTCCTGACGGCCGGGTGATCATAGCCATCAAAACGCTTCCCAAGGCGGAGACTCAAAAAATACGGGAAATCGCAAAAGCATACGACGAATACCAGCAGGTTCGCCTGCTCGACGATCCGATCCGCACCAGTTATATCGCCGTGCTTATCCTCATCACCCTGCTGATCGTCTTTGCCGCGTCATGGATGGGAATCCACCTGGCCAAGCAGATCACGGTGCCGGTCCAGATGCTCGCGGAGGGAACCGAAAAGGTGGCGGGGGGAGACCTCGACGTCCGGCTCGATTACCGTTCCGACGACGAGTTCGGGCACCTCGTATCTTCCTTCAACAGGATGACCGGGGACCTCAAGGAGATGAAGCGGCACCTTGAGGAGGCCAACCTTTCCCTCTCCAGCACCTTCGAGGAACTGCGCAGGCGCACCCAGTTCATCGAAACGATCCTGACCAACATCTCCACGGGAGTCGTAGTCATCGACCGGCACAACCGGATCGCCATGATCAACAAGGTGGCGGAGGGGATGCTTGGTATCAAGGCAGAGGCGGTCATAGGTAAACCGTACAAAGAGGTCACACGAGAGGAGCACTTCGAGGCCATCCGGGCGCTTACGCGGGAGGTCGGGGGCGAGGCGGGCAGGCAGGTCGAGAGGCAGATCGACCTTCCGGTCGGCGCCAGAAAGGTCTCGCTGCGTGTAAGCGTCACCGTCCTTCACGACGTCGCAGGTGAATACATTGGGCTGGTGGTTGCCTTCGACGATCTTTCCCAGGCAATGCGCCTTCAGAAGGTGCTCGCCTGGAGGGAAGTGGCGCGCCGGATCGCCCACGAAATAAGGAACCCGCTGACGCCGATCCAGCTATCCACCGAAAGGATGGAGAAGAAATACGGTGCGGTCCACGAGGGGGATCCCGCGTTCGCGGAATGCACGCAGACGATCCTTTTCGAGGTGGCAACGCTTAAGCATCTTGTCGATGAATTCACACGCTTCGCCCGCATGCCCGCGCCGGTCTTCAAGGAAGGCAATCTGGCGGAGGAACTGCGTTCGGTCGTGGACACGTCCCGGGCGGCGCATCCGGGGATCGCGTGGAAATTCGACGCGAAGGAGATTCCGCCGGCATGGTTCGATCCGTTCCAGGTCCGTCGCGCGGTGAGCAACCTGCTGGAAAACGCCGCTGCGGCGTTGGGCGGCAAGGGGACGGTCAAGGTCGCGTGCGTCCATGAGCCGGAACTGGGGCGTGTCCGTATAACAGTGGCGGATGATGGCCCCGGGATTCCCATTGACGACCGGGACCGGCTCTTCGAGCCGTATTTTTCACGCCCATCGCAAGCGACCACGGGGGGACCGCAAGGGTCCGCGACAACCTGCCCAGCGGCGCCATCTTTGAAATGGAATTTCCGATCGTGCCGAGAGGAAGGGGGTAGAGGGGGATATGGCCTACTCGGTGCTTGTCGTGGATGACGAGGTCAACATCCGGAAGACCCTCGAGGGGGTGCTCTCCGACGAGGGGTACCGGGTGATGCTGGCGGAGACGGGGGAAGCGGCGCTGGAAGCGATCCCGAAATCTCTCGTGGACGCCGTGCTGCTCGACGTATGGCTGCCCGGGATGGACGGGCGGATCCGTGAAACGTATCCGCTCCTTCCGATAATCATGATATCCGGGCACGGGACCATCGACATGGCCGTCAAGGCGGTGAAGAACGGCGCGTTCGACTTCATCGAAAAGCCGATCTCCCTGGACAAGCTTCTGATCACCCTTTCCCGGGCCATCGAGCGCGAGGCGCTCAGGTCGGAGAACGTGGAGCTCAAAGAACGGGTTGAGCGCAAGTACCGCCTCGTGGGGGATTCGGCGACGATGGGAAAGCTTCGGTCCGAGATCGCGGCGGCCGGGCCCACAAACGCCTCGGTCCTCATCAGCGGCGAGAACGGCTCAGGGAAGGAGATCGTCGCTCGAGAGATCCATCGCTACAGCCGCAGGGCGGGCAAGCCCTTCATCGCCGTGAACTGCGCCGCCATCCCCGAGGAGTTGATCGAATCGGAGCTGTTCGGGCACGAGCGCGGGGCCTTCACCGGAGCCGTGGGAAAAAGGCGCGGCCGGTTCGAACTTGCGGACGGGGGGACGCTCTTCCTCGACGAAATCGGGGACATGAGCCAGCGGACGCAGTCCAAGATCCTGCGGGTGCTGGAGGAGAGGGCGTTCGAGCGGATCGGGGGCGGGGAGAAGATCGCCGCCGACGTCCGCATCATCGCCGCAACAAACCGCAACCTGCCGAAGGATGTGGCGGCGGGGCGGTTCCGCGAGGACCTTTATTTCCGGCTGAACGTATTCCCGATCTTCGTGCCGCCGCTGCGCAATCGTAAGGAGGACATCCCGTCGATCGCGGGCCATTTCGTCGAGGAGGTCTGCGCGGAGCAGGGAAAGGAGAAGAAGGCGTTTTCCGCGGAAGCGATGCAGCGGCTTCTCTCCCATTCCTGGCCCGGAAACGTCCGGGAGCTTCGAAACGTCGTCGAACGCCTCGTGATCCTCTCATTGGGGCAGCGCATCGAGGAGGAGACCGTACGCCAGGTACTCGCGGTCGACCTGCGCCCGGCGGAGCCCCCAATGCCGCAGGCGTTCGACGAGGAGAATTTCCGGGATGCGACACTGGCCTTCGAGAAGGCATACCTGGAGCGCAAACTGCACGAGAACGATTTCAACATAAGCCGCACAGCCGAAAAACTTGGCCTGGACCGGACCAGCATCCACCGGAAGATGAAGCAGCTCGGGATATCCGCCGAGGGCGGGCGCCGGTGAAGGACCGGAAGCCCCGATGGACGAGGCGAGCGATAAAGAAGAGATGCCCCCGGTTCGCATAGGGAAATACGCCGTTATCCGCAAGATCGCCTCGGGAGGAATGGCGGAGGTATATCTTTGCCGCCTCCGGGGAGATGAAGGGTTTGAAAAGAAAGTCGCCGTCAAAGTGATTCATCCCCGACTTGGGGAGGACCGGCGTTTCAGGGACTTGTTTGCCCATGAGGCGCGCATCGCCGCGTCGCTGATCCATCCGAATCTTATACAGGTGTTCGACTTCGGCAGGGAGGGGCAGTCCTGTTTTCTGGTCATGGAGTTTGTCGACGGGTGGAACCTGGCCCAGGCGATGTCCCAGGCACGCATGCGGTCCATTCCGATTCCGTTGCCCGTCTGGCGATACTGGATGGAAGGTATTCTTGCGGGACTTGGCCATCTTCATACGAAAGGCATCGTTCACCGGGACATAAGCCCGTCCAATGTGCTGCTTTCCCGCGGGGGCACAGTCAAGATAACCGATTTCGGCATCGCCCGAGGCGCACTTCAAGGGATGGATACGATTGGGAGTCTTGAGGGAAAATTCTCCTACATGTCCCCTGAGCAGGCTCGTGGCGGCGGTTCCGATGCGGGCTCCGACCTCTTCGCTGCAGCCGTGATCGCCGCGGAATTCTATCTGCCCGGC
>JAENIX010000264.1 GCA_016844415.1 Actinomycetota bacterium
GCGACGTAGATCTCGCATCCTATGATCGGCCTGATTCCCGCCTGGTTCGCGCTCTCGTAGAAATCGATCGTCCCCATCATCCCGCCGTGGTCGGTCAGGGCGACCGCGGGCATTCGGAGCTCCGCGACCTTTCGGACCAGGTCCTTGATCTTGATCGTCCCGTCGAGGAGGCTGTATTGGGAGTGGAGGTGAAGGTGTACGAACTCTTTCATTCCCATTCTATCGTGCTCGGCGGCTTCGACGACACGTCGTATACGACGCGGTTGACGCCCTTCACCTCGTTGATGATTCGTGTCGAAACTCTCTGGAGAAGGTCATATGGAAGTCGCACCCAGTCCGCGGTCATGCCGTCCTGGCTGTGCACCGCACGAATGGCCGCGACGTTCTCGTAGGTCCGGAAGTCCCCCATCACGCCAACGGTCTTGATCGGCAGAAGCACCGCGAAAGACTGCCATATCGATTCGTAAAGCCCGGCGGCGCGGACCTCCTCGTCCACGATCGCGTCGGCATCCCGCAATATGCGGCACCGCTCGGCGGTCACAGGGCCGATTATCCTGACGGCGAGACCGGGTCCGGGAAATGGCTGTCTTTGTATAATATGTTCAGGTATATCAAGCTCTTTCCCTAATTCTCTAACCTCATCCTTGAACAGTTCACGAAGCGGCTCGATGATCTTCAGGTGCATCTTTTCGGGTAGGCCGCCGACGTTGTGGTGGCTTTTGATAGTGGCGGACGGCCCCTTGAACGACACGCTTTCGATGACATCCGGGTAGAGGGTTCCCTGTCCAAGGAAGCCGACTCCTCCCGGTATCTTCTTTGCCGCGTCCTCGAACACCCGCACGAACATCTCCCCGATGATCTTCCTCTTCCGCTCGGGATCCTCCACATCCTCCAGGGCGGCAAGAAACCGCTCCGACGCATCCACGAATTCCAGGTGCAGCCCGATCCCGCTACGGAACGTCTCCAGCACGTCCTCCGCCTCCCCTTTGCGCAGCAGGCCGTTGTTCACGAAAATGCACGTGAGCCTTTCGCCCAGCGCCCTGTGCAGAAGGACGGCGGCGACCGATGAGTCGACCCCGCCAGACAACCCGAGGACGACGTTTTCATTTCCAACGGTCTCGCGGATCTTCTGTATGCTCGCCTCCACGAAAGAATGCATGGTCCATGTCGGGGAAAGGCCGCAGATGCGGAAGAGGAAATTGGAGAGGATCTCCTTCCCCTTCGGTGTGTGCGCGACCTCCGGGTGGAACTGGACTCCGTAAACGTTTTTCTCCGTGTTGGCCATCGCCGCGACAGGTGAGTTCTCCGAACGTGCGATCGGGGTGAACCCTTTTGGGAGCTCCTCTATTATGTCCCCGTGGCTCATCCACACCTGGATCGTCATGTTGTGCCGGAACTCCTCGATGCCAAGGAACAGTGGGTCGCCCCACTCGCCGCGGATGTTCGCCGTGCCGTACTCCCGGTCCGCCGATTTCCCGACCTTCCCTCCCATGAGAAGCGCGATCACCTGCATCCCGTAGCAGATGCCCAGCACCGGGACCCCTAGCGACAGGATTTCATTCGAAACGAGAGGCGCCCCTTCCTCGTATACGCTTGCCGGCCCCCCGGAAAGGATGATCCCGTCCGGGCGGAACTCGCGCACGAATGACGGGGGCACGTTGTAAGGATGGATCTCGCTGTATACCTTCAGCTCGCGGACGCGCCGCGCGATCAGCATCGTGTACTGGGAGCCGAAATCGAGTATGAGGATTTTCCCCTGCACCGGCTTACTCCATCCGATAATTGGGGGCTTCCTTGGTGATGATCACGTCGTGCACGTGGCTTTCCCTCAGTCCCGCGGGCGTTATTTTCAGGAAGACCGCCCGCTTCTTGAGCTCTTCCATATCCTTCGCTCCCACGTAGCCCATCCCGGACTTCAAGCCTCCAACAAGCTGGAACACCACGGCTGCCAGCGGCCCGCGGTACGGCACCCGCCCTTCGATCCCTTCGGGGACAAGCTTGCTCTCGGCGTCGACGTGCGACTGGAAATACCGGTCGCGGCTTCCGCGCTTCATCGCCTCCAGCGACCCCATGCGGCGAACAGCCCGCCGATCATGACCGCGGACGCACCCGCGGCGATCGCCTTGGTGATGTCTCCCGAGTACTTTATTCCGCCGTCCGCGATGATCGTCACGCCTTTCTTCCGCGCGGCCGCCGCGGCGCATCTCATGATCGCGGTTATCTGTGGGACTCCGACGCCCGCGATGACGCGCGTCGTGCATATTGACCCCGGCCCCACACCGACCTTCACGCAATCCACTCCCGCCTTAATAAGCGCATCCGTCCCTTCGCCCGTAGCGACGTTCCCGGCGATCAACTGGACGCGTGGATATTTCCTGCGGATCTCCCTCACCGTGTCGATGACTTCAATTGAATGCCCGTGCGCGGTATCGACACAGAGAACGTCCGCCCCCGCGTTAAGGAGTTTTCCGATCCTCTCGTCCCACGCCGGCCCGACGCCCACGGCCGCCCCCACTCTCAGGCGCCCCTTCCCGTCCTTGCAGGCGAACGGATATTTCTTGATCTTTAGGATGTCCTTGATGGTGATCAGCCCTCGCAGGTTGTTCTTTCCGTCCACGACGAGAAGTTTTTCGATCCTGTTTTCATGCAGGATCTCCTTGGCCTGCTCAAGCGTGGTCCCCACCGGGACGGTTACCAGGTCATCCTTGGTCATCACTTTCGAGATCGGCTGCTCGAAGTTCGTCTCGAATCGCAGGTCGCGGTTGGTGAGAATGCCGACCAACTTGCCGTTGCGCGTCACCGGCAGGCCGGAAATCCTGTATTTCTTCATCACGTCGAGCGCTTCGTAAACCTTCTGGTCCGGGTCCACCGTTATCGGATCTATGATCATCCCGCTTTCGGACTTCTTCACCTGGTCGATTTCCGCGGCCTGCTCGTCGGCGGTGTTGTTCCGGTGGATGATCCCTATTCCGCCTTCCCGCGCGACGGCTATCGCCGTGTCGGCTTCCGTGACCGTGTCCATCGCCGCTGTCAGCAGGGGGATGTTCAGCCTGATCTCGGGAGTCAGCGAAACGGAAACGTCCACGTCCTTTGGAAGGACCTTCGACTCGCCGGGAAGTAGCAGGACGTCGTCGAACGTCAACCCTTCCTTTAAAATTCCACACATGATGTTTTCGCCGCCGGCGCTCATCTCTTATCTCCTTTTCCTGCCGGTATCCCCATGAGGATGCCCTCAAGGAGTCCGGCGTCGCTTACCACAAGTTTTTCCGTTCCGAAATGCTCCATCGCGGCGACCGCCTGGCAGACGCCGGGCACGATGTACTTCTCGCGTCCCTTTTCCATCCCCGGCAATCGCAGCCGCTCCTTTTCGCCGAGCCGTCCCAGCCTGTCCTCCCAGTGCTTCACCCTGCCCAAGGACATCGAATAGCCGTCGATTCTTTCCGGACGGTACTTCGTCATCCGAAGATCAAGCGCCGCAAGCGTCGTGAAGGTCCCGGCGGTGCCAACCATCCGTTTGAAACCGCGCTTCCCCCAACCGGCTGTTCCCGCTCGGATCCTCTCGGAAAAATATAGCCGAATGTTGCTGACCTGCCAGGGTTCCGGCGGATCGGAAAAATTCAAAAGGTCGCACGCCACAACCACTCCGATCGGCAGGCTTACCTAATCGGCGCGGCCCGGGCCCGCGATGAACTCGGTGCTGCCTCCCCCGATATCCATCACGACCG
>JAENIX010000265.1 GCA_016844415.1 Actinomycetota bacterium
AGGATTAAAATTGCGCCCCCGTTTCTCGAGGTCGAGGCGCTCCCCGAGGAATTTTCGCGAATGAAGTCGTTGCTCGTTTACGTCCCGGCGCCTGCCGCGGACAAGGATGTCGTCACGGCGCACGCCCATGTGGAATTGACGGAGGGGCATGCTAAAATCATTGGGAAACCTGACGTCCGTGTGACGATCTATTTCCGGAAATAAGGGAGGGAGCAATTTGCGCAGGAAACTATTCGGGACCGATGGGGTGCGGGGGGTCGCCAACACCGAGCCGATGACGGTGGAAAACGCGCTGGCGCTGGGGCAGGCGGTGGCGCACGTCTTCCGGAACAGCGGGGGGCGGCACAAGGTCGTTATCGGCAAAGACACACGGCTCTCCGGTTACATGTTTGAAACGGCGCTGGCGGCAGGGATCTGCTCAATGGGCGGAGACGTCCTGCTGGTCGGGCCGCTGCCGACGCCCGGAATCGCGTTTCTCACGCATTCCATGAGGGCGGACGCGGGGGTGGTGATCTCGGCCTCGCACAACCCTTACCAGGACAACGGGATCAAGTTCTTCGGCCGGATAGAGATGCTGATGATGGGAGAGCAATTAAAGGAAGCGCGTCCCGCCTCGCCGCAGATCGGCAAAGCGCACCGGATCGACGACGCCACCGGCAGGTACATCGTTTATCTAAAAAACACCTTTCCCGCGCACCTGTCGCTGGAGGGCTTGCGGATCGTGGTCGATTGCGCGCATGGGGCCGCCTACCGGATCGCCCCGCAGGTGTTCCAGGAGCTGGGCGCGGATGTTATAACGATCGGGGTCAATCCGAACGGACTCAATATCAACGACAATTGCGGCTCCCTGTTCCCGGAGGTGGTCTCGGCGAAGGTGCGTGAGCAGAGGGCGGACCTCGGGATCTCGCTGGACGGAGATGCCGATCGCGTGATCGTCGTCGATCACAAAGGGGATGTGCTGGACGGCGACCGGATCATGGCGATATGCGCCGAAGAGATGTTAAGGAAGAAGACGCTGAAGAAGAACACCGTAGTCGCCACCGTTATGAGCAACATAGGGCTCGAGCTCTTCCTGAAAGAGAGGAAGGTCAAGATGGTGCGGGCCCCGGTGGGGGATAGATACGTTGTGGAGTCGATGCGTGCCGGGGGATACAACTTCGGAGGGGAGCAGTCGGGTCACCTGATCTTCCTCGACCATGCGAAGACGGGAGACGGCGTGTTGGCGGCGCTGCAGCTGTTGGCCGTGATGGTTGAATCGGGGAAACGGATCGCGGACCTGGGGAAATCGATGGAAACCTATCCGCAGGTGCTGGTGAACGTGCGGCTGAAGCACAGGGTGCCTCTCGAGGACATGCACGGGTTCCAGAAGGCGAAGGCCGAGTTCGAGAAGAAGATGGGCAGCCGTGGACGGATCGTCGTCCGATACAGCGGCACGGAGCCGGTATTGCGGATCATGGCGGAAGGGGAGAGCCAGGCGGAGATCGACCGCATCGTGAAGGCCCTCGCCGAAAAAGCCCGCTCCGAAATCCACTAACCAACCTCAGAACCGGGACGTTCCTAAGAAGTCAGAACCGGGACGTTCCTAAGAAGTCAGAACCGGGACGTTCCTAAGAAGTGGGATGCAATTGGTGTCGAAGAAAAGATTAGATACGATCGGAGTTCTTAGCAACGTCCCGGTTCTTAGGTAATTAGGAGAGATTGATGAGAAGGCTTGGGGTCAACATCGATCATGTCGCGACGCTGAGGCAGGCGAGGGGAGGAATTTCGCCCGAGCCGGTTGTGGCGGCGGGGATCGCTGAGCTCAACGGGGCCGATCAGATCACGGTCCATCTGCGCGAGGACCGCAGGCACATCCAGGACCGGGACCTAGAGATTCTCGTCAAGACCGTCCAGACACGGATCAATCTCGAAATGGCTGCCACGGAGGAGATGATCGGAATCGCATCTCGGCTTCGGCCGCATACTGTCACGCTTGTCCCGGAAAAGCGCCAGGAGCTAACCACTGAGGGCGGGCTGAACGTGCTGGGACAGCGCGAGGTGCTGCATAAGGCGGTTTCCCGGCTTCAAGAGGCCGGAATTTGCGTTAGCCTGTTCATCGACCCCGATCTTGCGCAGCTTCGAGCGGCGAAGCAGGTGGGGGCGGACGCCGTCGAGATCCATACCGGGACCTTTTGCGAAGCGTTCCAGGCCGGAAATTCGGCAGGAGTTCTTAGGAACGTCCCGGTTCTGAGGGATGGAGTTCTAAGGAACGTCCCGGTTCTGAGGGGGGAGTTTGAGAAGATCAGGGTGGCGGCGGCGCATGGGAGGAACATAGGGCTCAAGGTGTACGCGGGGCACGGGCTCGACGTTCGCAACATCGTGCCGATCCTGACCTTTTATCGGCCTTGGGGCGGCCGTGAAGGAAATAGCCGACCTTATCCACGGGGCAACATAATGAATTACGGTCCGGCCACACGCAGCGATGAAATTCCGGGGGAAAAGTTTAGGAACGTCCCCGTTTTTATGGGTGGCGAAAGATGATAGTCGGCATCGGGATAGATATAGTGGACATCGAAAGGGTGAGCAGGCTGCTCGAACGGTACAAGGACAGGTTCGTCAAACGGGTTTTCACGGATGAAGAAGAGAGGTACGCGTATAAAAGCGTAAAGCCCGCCGAGAGGCTGGCCGGCAGGTTCGCGGTCAAGGAAGCCTTCATGAAGGCCATCGGGACCGGGAAGTCCAACGGGATCCTATGGCGTGACGTGGAGACTGTACGGGGACCATTGGGGAAACCGAAAGTAATGCTTTATGGTAAAGCAGATAAGTATTTGAATATGATGAATGCTAATAATGTTCACGTTTCGATAACCCACGACGGCGGGAGAGCGGTAGCTTTTGTGATCATAGAGAGAGCGGGGGAAGCTGTATGAAGGTGGCATCTGCGAGCCAGATGGCCCAATTGGACCGTCTGACGACCGAAAAGTACGGCATTCCCACCCTTCTCCTGATGGAGAACGCGGGCAGGTCCTGCACCGAACGTATCCTGCATGTCCTCGAGGAAAAGGTCGGATCGGTAGAGGAGGCGTCTGTCGCCGTGGTCTGCGGCCGGGGCAACAACGGCGGCGACGGGATGGTGATCGCAAGGCATCTGCACAACCGGGGCGTGTACGTCGAAGTGTTCCTTCTGTCCGAGGAGGACCACTTAAGCCACGACGCCAGGGTTCAGTACGAAATGCTCGGGAAGCTGGATGTCGAGCGCCGGATCATTCGCAACGTGGAAGGAGTGGAGGATCTCCGCGCCTTCCTGGAGGAAGTCCACCTGTGCGTGGACGCTATCCTGGGCACGGGGCTTTCATCGCCGCTGGACGGGATCGTGCGCGAAGTGGTGGAGGTCATCAATCTGTCGATGGCTCCCGTTTACGCGGTTGACATTCCTAGCGGCATCGACGCGACCACGGGCCGGATTCTGGGGGAGGCGGTCAGGGCGGATTACACGGGATCGCTCGGGCTTCTCAAACTGGGGCACGTGCTGCTGCCGGGGTCGCTGCATTGCGGAGAGACCGACGTTTTCGACATAGGAATTCCATCAAAGGCCGTCTTCGACGCGCAGATCAAGACTGAGGCGCTCGACGAACGAGTGGTGAAAAGCGTCCTCTCGATTCGTCCTCCCGGATTCCATAAAGGTGACGCGGGAAGGGTTTTCATCATAGGCGGATATCCGGGGCTGACCGGGGCTCCCTGCCTGGCGGGGCAAGCCGCCCTGCGGATGGGCGCCGGGCTTATTCACGTGGTCGTTCCTGCATCCCTTCGGCCGATCGTCGAGTCGAAGCTCATGGAGGTGATGTCGATAGGCATCCCGGACGGGGGGGCGGGTTCCTTCAGGAAGGACATGGTCCCCGCGGTGATTGAAAAGATCGTCAGGGCCGACGTGGTGGTCATCGGGCCCGGGCTCGGAGCGTATCCCGGCGTGGGTGAGTTCGTCGCCGAACTGCTTCCCCGTTTGCGCGTCCCCTTCATCCTGGACGCGGATGGGCTGAACGCCCTCGCGGGGCAGGTGGACGTTCTGAAGAATTTAAACGCCACATGCATCCTGACGCCGCATCCGGGAGAGATGTCCCGGTTGACGGGGGAGTCGATAGAGGCGATCGAGGCATCGCGCGTCGGATCGGCGCAGCATCTCGCGGAAGAGCAGAACGCCACGGTGATCCTCAAAGGCGCCCGCACTGTCATCGCAACTCCAAAGGGGGACGTCTTCATCAACACGACCGGGAATCCATACATGGCATCCGG
>JAENIX010000061.1 GCA_016844415.1 Actinomycetota bacterium
TGACCGACGGGAATGGGCGTACTGTGGATTTCCGGAACGCCGTTGTCATTCTAACTTCCAACATCGGTTCCCCGTGGATCCGGGAGATGGCCGGGAAGGGGGAAAAGGCCATTCGCGACAGGGTGATGGAGGAACTGCGGCGCACGTTCCGCCCCGAGTTCCTGAACCGTCTCGACGAAATCATCCTTTTCCGCGAGCTTGGAAAGGAGCAGCTATCAGCGATCGTGGACCTGATGATACGGGAAGTGAACGCACGGCTCGCAGAAAGGGAAATAGAGATCAGGCTGACGCCTAGGGCAAAGGAGCGCCTCGCCGGCATAGGTTACGATCCGGCCTACGGCGCCAGGCCCCTGCGTCGCGCCATCCAGAAACATGTCCAGGACCCCCTCGCCGTCGCGATCCTCAAGGGTGAAATCCGCGGGAAAGACACCGTGCTGGTGGATGCGGACGACGGATCCGGATTCCGGTTCGATAAATCCGGTTGATTCCGCCATAATCAGTGGCGATCGCCAACCAGCTGATTTCATTTTCTATTATTCATCGATCAACGGATATGGCATGCTCGGACCATGGCGCTTGACAATTTGATGTCGGCGGCGTATGGTCAAACGAAAACAACGTTTGATATGAGCCCTTCGTGAACAAAACAGCCGGTTTTTCCTTTCTCGCTCCCGCCAAGATAAACGTTACCCTCAAGGTGTTCGGCCGGCGCTCCGACGGGCTTCATGATATCCGTTCGGTGATGCTCCCCGTTTCCCTCTACGACGTGGTGACGGTGGATGAGGCCGGATCCGGGATCTGCGTCACGGCGGACGATCCCTCCGTCCCCGTAGGCCGTTCGAACAGCTGCCACCGGGCGGCGGAGCTGTTCATGGAATGGGCTGGAGCGCCGAAAGGGGTCCATATCCGAATAAGGAAGGCGATACCGTCCGAGGCCGGCCTGGGAGGCGGGAGTTCGGATGCCGCAGCGGCCTTCAGGGGGATGATGGCGCTCTCCGGGCGCGTTCCGCCCAGGGAAACGCTCATGAGGATGTCCGCGGAGGTCGGGGCGGACGTTCCTTTCTTCGACCGCCTCACGCCTGTGGAGTGGCGGGTCCCTTTCTTCACGCTGATCGTGAAGCCGGCGTTCGGGCTGTCCACCCGGGAGGGGTACGAGCGGCTCGGGCGCGCGGCGGGAAACCCTCCCTTGGAGACGGAGGTCCCCGCTTTCCTGGACTGGGAGGACGTTATCGCGGCCGTCTCGAACGATTTCGAAGCGGCGTGGAAGGATACGCATCCGGAGATCGGGACGATCAAGGGGGAGCTCCTGTCGGCGGGGGCGAAGGCGGCGGGGCTCTCCGGCAGCGGTTCGGCGGTATTCGGGTTGTTCGACAGCGCGGAGGCTGCGCACCGTGCGCGGGGGATGCTTTCGCGTGAGGACGGGCGGAAGCTGTTCGTTGCCCGAAACATCTGAGAGGGAGGAGGAGGGGGGCGATGGAGATCACGGAGGTCAAGGTTTATCCCGTTTCCGAAAACGAGAAGCTGAAGGCGTATGCCACGATCATCTTCGACGACTGCTTCGTCGTGCGGGACCTGAAGATAATCGACGGCAACAACGGGCTGTTCGTCGCGATGCCGAGCAAGAAGAAGAAGGACGGCACGTACCGAAGGACGGCACGTACCGCGACACGGCCCACCCGCTCAACACCGAAACCAGGGACATGATCGAGGGGGCGGTCCTGGCGGAGTACGAGCGCGAGCTGCGCAAACTTGACGGCATGGTGGCCGCCCGATAAGATTCACCGGAAAGACGGACGGGTTTTCGGCAGGGTCCTTCAGGCAGGCGGGAAGGCGGCCGGAATCCTTTCGCTGGGAGGTCGTCTAACGGCAGGACAGGGGCCTTTGGAGCCTCTAATGAAGGTTCGACCCCTTCCCTCCCGTTCCGATATATGTAATATGAAAACCGGGAATGCCGGATGGATCTCCGGACCATGGTGTTTTAATGTCCGTTGACGTTGCCGTCCGAAGGGACCAATCAGCGTTGACCGAATCCGCCCCGGACACCGCGCACCCCGTGAAAAGCAAGCCGAAGTCGGAAACGCTTTCGAGGAAGTTCATAATCGCCTTCTCGGCGATGTTCGTAATCCCCCTTTTCATAGCGGTGTACCTTATCATGGAGTACACCACCGGGATATCAACGGATTCGCTCCCGTTCATCGTCATTGTCTTTTCCGTGCTCCTCCTCGGCACGGCCGGTTTTTTCATCACGCAGTCCGTGGTGAAAACCCTTATTCGAACGACCAGGGATGCGGCGGCCATAGCCGGAGGGGACATCACCCGGCGGCTGAACACCGATGCGGCGGCGGAAATCAGCGAGCTGGCCAAGAACTTCAACCGGATCACAAGCCGCCTCCAGCACACGGTCGACAGCCTCCAGACCTCCAAGAAGCAGATGCAGTCGCTTCTGTCCCAGGTATGCTCGTCGTCCACCCAGCGCAGGGATATAACGGACATGTTCAACGTGTTCCTGAACACGCTCCTCTCCCTGACCGGCCTGGAAACGGGCGCCATCTTCCTGATGTCCCAAGGCGACAAAACGCTTAAGATGCGGGTTTCAACGGGGATGAGCGACGAAATGAAGTCCACGGTCATTCAGGTGAGCGAGGGGGTCGCCGGGTGGGTCGCCACCAACGGGCAACCGGTGACGATCTCGGAATCGATGCCGTGGAGGCCTACGGAGGCGCTCTCCGCGTTCGAGAAGAGCATGGCATGGTCGATCCACGTTCCGATGACGGCCGGCGGAAAAACCAGAGGCGTGATAAGCATGGGCCTCCGGAAGGGCGAGAAGGAGATCACGGGCGACGACCTTCAGATGATCCAGAACCTGGCCTCGCAGGTGGCGGTAGCCCTGGAGAACGCGGACCTGAAGGAAAAGATGGAGAGGACGTACGTCGAGACGGTCTCGGCGCTGGCGACTGCGGTGGAAGCACGCGACCTGTATACGAGAGGCCACTCCAAGCGCGTGACGGAGTATTCCACGGCGATCGCGCGAAAAATGAATATGCCCGAATGGTTCATAAGGGACGTGGAATCCGCGGCGCTCCTGCACGACATCGGGAAGATCGGGATACCGGACCACATTCTCCACAACACCGGTGCGTTGCCCCCGGACGGCGTGACATTCGTCCTCGGGCACCCGATCGGGGGGGAGAACATCCTTCGGCCGGTGGGCTCCCTTGCGCGCCTCTGCCCCATTGTCAGGCACCACCATGAGCGTTATGACGGCAAAGGGTACCCGGACTCCATCAGGGGGGAGGAGATTCCGTTGGCGGCCCGCATACTGGCGGTCGCGGACAGCTTCGACGCCATGATTTCCGCCCGCGCGTACAAGCCTACCCGGACCAGGGGAGAAGCGATCGAGGAGCTGATCCGCTGCAAGGACGCCCAGTTCGATTCCGAATGCGTGGACGTATTCATCGCCTACCTCGCCGAGAATCCCGAAGCGGGCATCCTCGAGCCGGCCTGACGACGGACTTCTATTTGCGGGTCCTGCGGACCGCCCCCCACCACGCCTTTAGGCGCTCCGAAATCGTCTTCTCGTATCCGGCTTCGGACGGTTCGTAGTATTTCCTGCGGCCAAGCGTTTCGGGAAAATAGTTCTCCTGGACGAAAGCGTCCGCGAAGTCGTGCGGGTATTGGTACTTCTCCCCGTAACCCAGGTCCTTCATCAGGCTGGTCGGGGCGTTGCGTAGGTGCAGGGGCACCGGGTGGCTCCCCCTGCTTTCCGCGTCCTTCATCGCCAGGCCGAATGCCGTGTACACCCGGTTGCTTTTCGGGGCGGTGGCCAGGTACACGGCCGCATGCGCGAGCGCAAGCTCCCCTTCGGGGCTTCCAAGGACCCGATAGGCTTCGGCTGCGGCGATGGTAAGCTGCAGGGCCCCCGGCGCGGCGTTCCCCACGTCCTCCGACGCGAAACGGATCATCCGGCGCGCGACATAAAGCGGGTCCTCGCCCGCGGACAGCATTCTCGCAAGCCAGTAAAGCGATGCGTCCGGATCGGAACCTCGCAGGCTCTTGTGGAACGCGGAGATGAGGTTGTAGTGCTCCTCCCCGTCCTTGTCGTACAGGAGCGCTTTTCTTCGCAACGCCTCTTCGGCCACCGGGACGTCGACCTGCTCGATGTTACGGTGCTCCGCGATCGCCACCGCGGCCTCCAGGGCGTTCAACGCGACCCGCGCGTCCCCGTCGGAAATCCCGACGATGTGCCTGAGCGCATCCGGCGAAATGAACCCATCCTTTTTCCCAAGTCCCCTTTCCGCATCGGTCAGCGCCCGCCTTGCGATCGTCTCCACCTGGGCGGCGGAGAGGGGGGTGAGGACCAGGACGCGGCTGCGTGAGAGAAGCGCGTTGCGGATCTCGAACGACGGGTTCTCGGTCGTCGTTCCGAAGAGGGTCACGGTGCCGTCCTCGACGAAGGGTAGGAGCGCGTCCTGCTGCGCCTTGTTGAACCTGTGGATCTCGTCGATGAAGAGGATCGCGGGGCGCTCCCCCGAGCGGCCGGTTTTCCTGACCTCCGAGAGTGCGTCCTTTATCTCCTTGATCCCGGAAAGAACGGCCGAGTAGGGGAGGAACACGGCGTCCGTCTCCGCGGCGATTATTCGAGCGAGCGTCGTCTTCCCGGAGCCCGGGGGGCCCCAGAAGATGAGCGATGGGAGGGGGCGGGCCGAGAGGACGGAGGACAGGAACCTCCCCTCGCCCAGTATCTCCTCCTGCCCGACGAATTCGGCCAGGGCCCTCGGGCGCATCCGGTCCGCCAGGGGCGCCCGCGGCCGCTGCGGGCCCGGGAACAAAGTGTCCGGAGGGCGGGTTGCTGTCATCGGTATTCTCTTTCCCTTCCGATATATTATCCACAAGGAGAGCGCGAGAGACAGATATTTCGGGCGTGATGGACCGGAAACAAGTAAAGAATACCGCTGGATCTTCCGATATGTGAATTCACTACCGATTGGAGGAGAGAAATGGGCGCATCTTCCCAACCTGCCGAATGGAATGCCGCGTTCCTTGTGGGCAAGGCGTTGCTTGAAACCGTTCAGCGCCTGACGCTGGTTGCGGAGTATCGCGACGAGGACGCCCACTCGCATTGCAGGCGGGTCCGCTACTACACTGAATTCCTCGTGAAGCAACTGGGCATTTCCGATCCCGACTCCGGCATCATGGTCTTCTCGAGCCCGATGCACGATATCGGGAAAGTCGGCACGCCCGACTCGATCCTCCTGAAGCAGGAGAAGCTGACCCCGCAGGAATTCGAGATCATAAAGACACATACGATCATCGGGGAGAAAATCCTCGGCGGCTCAAGCAATCCTTATCTCGAGTCGGCAAGGAAGTTCGCCCTCCATCACCACGAAAGGTGGGACGGGAGCGGCTACCCGTTCGGGCTGAAAGGTGCGGACATCCCCATCGAGGGGAGGATCATGCATCTCATAGACAATTACGACGCGCTCCGGAGCAGGCGCCCCTACAAACTTCCCTTCCCGCACGAGGATGCGGTCCGGATAATCTCGGAAGGAAACGAAATCACGGGACCGAAACACTTCGATCCCGATGTCCTCGACGTCTTCAGGTCGCACGAGAGAACCTTCCGGGAAATCTTCGAAACGCTGGGGGAAGAATAAGTCGGTCAAATCGCCGTCCGCGCCTGGACGGCGGCTCCATGCGATCACGTCTTTCTCTTTTCCGTCCGATATATTATTCTAGACCCCGATGAAGTGCGTCGGGATAATCGCCAAGCACACCGACCCCAGGGCGCCGAAAATCGTCTCCGAGCTCTGCGACTGGCTGGCCGCGCGCGGCCGGAGAGTGGTTCTCGACCGGGAGACGGCGGCGCTCGTCCGCGGGGGCGATTCGGTCGTACGCTCCAAGCTGCCCGATTCGTGCGACTTCCTCATCGTTCTGGGGGGAGACGGCACGCTCCTTTCCGCCGCGAGAGTCGTGGGTACCTCCGGAAAGCCGATCCTCGGCGTGAACCTTGGCGCGCTCGGTTTCCTCACGGCGATCACTCTGGACGAACTGTTCCCCGTGCTGGAGAAGATCTTTTCATACGACTTCGACTACGACGAGCGGATGATGCTGGTCGCCCACGTCCACCGGCTGGGCGAACGCGTCGCCAACTACACGGTCCTGAACGACGTTGTAATAAACAAGGGCGCTTTGGCCAAGATCATCGACATCGAGACGAGCGTCGGCGAGATGCACCTTTCCAATTTCAAGGCCGATGGCCTCATCATCTCCACGCCCACAGGGTCGACAGGGTATTCCCTGTCCGCCCAGGGTCCCATCGTGTACCCGATGCTGCGCACCATCCTGATCACGCCGATCTGCCCGCACACGCTGACCAACCGACCGCTGGTCATTCCCGACGACATGGTGGTAAGGGCGCAGCTGCGCTCCCGGGAAACGGACGTGTTCCTTACGCTCGACGGCCAGGTGGGGTTCGGGCTCCGGGAATCGGACGTAGTAGAGGTGAAGAAGGCGGACGCCCCCCTTCGGTTCTTCCGCTCTCCCTCCAAGGACTACTTCACCGTGCTGCGCACGAAGCTCAAGTGGGGAGAGCGTTGATCTTCTCCTGCCGATGCTGATCGAGCTGTCCGTCCGCAATCTCGCCATCTTCGAAGACGTGCGCGTCCCGTTCGCGCCGGGCCTTAACGTCGTAACCGGAGAGACGGGGGCCGGCAAGTCTATCCTCGTGGAGGCGATACGCCTTGCGCTGGGGGAGAAGGCCGACCCCGTGGCGGTGCGCAGCGGCGAGGCCGAGGCGGAAGTGAACGCGCTCATCGACCTGTCCGGCCGCGAAGATCTGAGGGAGGCATGGGAGGAAGCCGGCTTCCCGTTCGAGGAGGAGCTCGTGCTGAGGCGCGTCATTCCCGCGGAAGGCCGCAGCCGCGCCTACTTCAACGGACGGACCGTTTCGCAATCCGCGCTCGCCGACCTCGCCCCGCTCCTTGTGGAGATGGTGGGCCAACACAGCGTCCCCTTCCTTCTCTCGCGGCCCGCTGCGCTGTCGGCGATCGACGATTTCTCCGGAACCGCCGTCCAGGCGCAGGAGGCGCGGCGCAGGTACAGACGTGTATGTGCGCTGCGGCGCCAGGCGGAGGAGGCCGCAGGGCGCGGAGCGGGCGCCCGCGGGCGGATCGAGTCTCTTGATTTCATGATCGCGGAGCTTTCGCGCGCCGGATTCGCCCCGGGAGAGGAGGAGGAACTCGCGGCGGAGTACGCGTCTTTCCGGAACGCCTCGAAGATACAGGCGGCGCTGCGGGACGCCGAAGGGGCGCTGTCCTCCTCGGAGACTTCCGCCGCCGCGTCCCTTTCGTTCGCCGCCGCGAGGATTCGCGAAGCGTCGGCCGCGGACCCGCGCCTCTCGGAGCTGGCGGAGCGCCTGAGGGCGACACAGAGCGAAGCGCAGGACCTGGCTCGCGAGGTGGTCTTCAGGGCAGGAAAAGTGACGGTGGACGCCGAGAGGCGCGAGCGGATCGAGGAGCGCCTGACCGAAATCCGGCGCCTCAAGCGGAAGTACGGCAAGGAGATCCCGGAGCTTGTCGCGCACCTTGAGGACCTCCGCTCAGAGCGCGCCGGGCTGGATTCGGCCCTGGAGGAGGAGCGCCTCGCGCGCGAAGCGCTGGCTGCGGAGGAGGAAGGGTGCGTCGCCGCAGCCGCCGAGCTGAGCAAGGGGCGTCATGCGGGGTCAAGGAAGATGGCCGCGGCCGTCGAGAAGGAACTGACCCACGTGG
>JAENIX010000266.1 GCA_016844415.1 Actinomycetota bacterium
CGCGGCCGGCGCTTAGATGTTTCCGGGTCCGGACTGGCGCGCAGTTTTCAGGATTACCCTCACGGACGCCGAAAGTCAATCCAGGCATAGGCGCGGCCGTAAAAAAACGGTAAAGTATAGAGGTGCAACCCCCCGAAGAACCTAAGGGAGCCACGAACCCCACCGCCGCGGTGGAACGGACCGGCGCGTCCGGCAGCCCGCTGCAGCAGGGAAACGTTCCCGGCCACTTCATCCGGAGGCGCTCCGACCGGGCTGTCCTGGGCAGCCTGATCGTTCTGGCCGTGCTCGGCTTACTCACGCTTTGCTACTTCGCCTCATCCGTCTTCATTACCATACTATTCTCCATGCTGATCGCCCTCGCCCTGGAGCCCCTGGTGCTCCAGCTGTGCAACCGGGCGCGGCTCGGCAGGCGTTTTTCCAGCGTGGTAGTCGTTTCCCTGGCCATGGCGGTCCTGTACGGAATCCTCTATATGGCCTACGGCAGCGCGCAGCAGCTTTTCTCCGATCTCCCCTTGCTGATCGACCAGATCAAAAACGCGCCTCTCGTGCAACAAATGACCAGCGAGATCTACCGGGTGACGGAAACCATTCAGGACGCCGGGCGGACCATCGCCACGGCCCCGCAGCCGCTCCCCGGAAAGGGGGCCCAGATCGTCCTGCGGGAGTCGACCCCATGGACCTCCGCTCTCTTCCACGGCCTCGGGTCCCTGACAACGCTGCTCTTTTCGTTGAGCTTCATCCCCTTCCTCGTCTATTTCCTCCTTGCGGAGAAGGAAGGCCTCATCCGGCGTACACGCGACCTTTTCCCGGAGGAGCACCAGGAAACCGTTGTCTCCACCATATACGGCATCGAGAAAATGATTCAGCGGTTCATCACCGGCAACATAATAGTGGCCGGCATCCTCTGCGTCGCCACCTCCTTCATCTTTCTCATGGTCGGACTCCCCTACTGGATCGTCCTCGGCATCTTGAGCGGGACCATCAGCACCATTCCATACCTGGGGCTTATCCTTGGCCTTCTCCCCCCTGTTATCGTGGGGCTGATCACGTTCCACTCCGGGGGGCCGATCATCATCATCGCAGTGAGCGTCACCGGCTTTCACATACTTGCCTCCAACCTCCTGATCCCCAAGCTCGTGGGCAAGGGGGTCCAGCTGAACCCGGTGGCCTCTACGGTGAGCATCATGTTCTTCGGGTGGATGTGGGGAGGGATGGGGCTTATTCTCGGCATCCCGATCGTTGCGGGCTTGAAAAGCGTCCTGGAGAACATGGAGCCTACCCGCAAGATAGCGCAGTGGCTGGGCGATTAGCGAGGCCGGCCGGCGGTTTTTTCCGGCGGCAAACATTTCACGGCAAACATTTCCGGTTGCACATATCAAAATCCGAATATATGATGGCGGGCAAAATTCCGGTTAGGGGGTATCAACGATGAGAAGGTTCGCAGCTCTGATCGCGGTGACTGTCGCAGTTGTCTTCTGCCTCGGCGTGGCGGTGGCAGCGCCCCCGGACAAGATCAGCATCAAGGCGATCCAGAAGACAAAGAGCGCCGTCGCCTACAACCACAAGGCGCACAGCGAGAAGGTCAAGGATTGCAAGACGTGCCACCACAAGGACGAAGCCGGGAAAGAGCAGGGGTGCGGCAAGTGCCACGGCGCGAAGGCGGACGGCAAGAAGGTCGACCTGAAGGAATCCTTCCACATGCAGTGCAAGGACTGCCACAAGAAGGAGAAGAAGAGTGCCATCCCAAGAAATAGGCGCCACTGAAAAAGAGGGACGGTCCTTAATTTCTAGAGTGGAAAAGCCCGGCGGCCATTGCGGCCGCCGGGCTTTCCCGTTTGAGATCTCGATAATTTACGACTTGGTCTTCTCGAGCTCCCGCTGGCGCAGCATGCGGCGCAGGAGCTTGCCGACCACCGTCCGCGGCATCGCGTCGATGAATTCTATCTCGCGAGGCAGCTTGTATACGGCGATCTTGCCCTTGCAGTGCTCGACCAGCTGCTTCTTCAGTTCCTCCGAAGGAGCGACGCCGGCCTTGAGAACCACGAACGCCTTGGTCTTCTGGCCGATGACCGGGTCGGGGACGCCGACCACGCCCGCGTCGGCGACCGACGCGTGCATGACGAGCGCTTCCTCGATCTCCTCCGGCCCGATCCGGTAGCCGGACGACTTGATGAGGTCGTCCTCCCGGGAGAGGAACTGGACGTTGCCCAGCTCGTCCATCGTCACCACATCGCCCGCCAGGCACCATCCATCCCGGACCGCCGACTTCTGCTTGTCGTTGTCCTTCCAGTAGATCGTCCCCGTGGGCCCCCGGACGATCATCTTGCCCACCTCGCCGGGCTTGACCTGCTCGAAGTTCTCGTTCACGACGCGCACTTCGTACCCGGGGCAGGCGGAGCCGATATACCCCGGCTTGACCTTCTTGGTCACCGCCGCCGAGATGAAGACGAACATCATCTCGGTCGTTCCCAGCCCCTCGTAGATCTCGAGCCCGAACTTCTCCTTCCAGTCGAGGTACGTCTTGGCGGTGAGCGCTTCTCCGCCGCCCGTGCAGAACCGCATGGAGGAGTAGTCGTAGTCCTTCGGATTGATGTCGGCCAGCATTTTCCGGTATGCGGTGGGGAGCGCAGACATGATCGTGATCTTGTGGTTCTGGATGTTCTTGAACATCGCGATCGGATCGAACTTCGCGATGAGCGACACGCCCGCTCCGTACCGGAACGGAATGACCGCCACGGTGGAGTAGCCGGCCGCCATCGCCAGCGGCGCGGGGCCGCCGATCACGTCCTTGTCGGAGACTTCCCAGCAGTACTTGCCGAACCCGTCGGCGACGATCAGCGACTCCTCCATGAAGTGCGCGGTCCCCTTGGGCAGGCCCGTCGTCCCGGAGGTGAACAGGAGCACCGAGACGTCCATACGGTCCCTTTTCACCGCCTCGCACTGGTCGGGGTTCTTCATGAGATCGGCGTACGGGACGTACCCCTTGGCGCGGATCTCGTCCTCGGACCCGGGCGGGGCCACCACGACGATGTGCTTCACCGTCTTCAGGTCCGCCTTCCCCGCCTCGACCTCGCCCAGCATCGCCTGTGCGACGATCAGCACCTTCGCCTCGGCCAGGTTCGCCACGTGCGCGATCTCGGAGCGGGCGAACAGGACCGACGTGGGCAGGGAGACCGCCCCGATCTTTATGATGGCGAAGTTGCATACGATGATCGGCGGGATGTTCGGCATCCGCATCATCACGCAGTCGCCTTCCTCGACGCCCAGCTTCTTCAGCCCGTTGGCGACGCGGTTGACGCTCGCCTGGAGCTGCCTGTAGGTGATCCGCTGGTCGTCGAAATAGACTGCCACCTTGTCGCCGTACTTTGCGACGTTCTGGTCGACCAGGACTTCCGTGGAATTGAACTTCTGGGGGATATTCTTGAACTCGTCAAGCGGGTATACCCGCTTGGGCCGCAACTCCTCGGGCGGCAGATAGTTAACCGGTATCTTCGCCATCGAACCCTCCTCGGAATATGTGGGTCGGCGGCCCGGCTCCACGCCGCGCCGCCCTTTCCCCTGTCGGTCGAATCACGCCTTCTCGATCAGCCCCTTGAGCACCTCTTCGCAGCCCAGCGTCCGCTGCAGGTCCCTGTCGGACCGGGGGAACACCTCCGTCGGGTAGCGGTCGGCA
>JAENIX010000062.1 GCA_016844415.1 Actinomycetota bacterium
ACGTTCTGCCTGTCGAGAATCGTGGCTCTGGCTTCCCCGTTCGAATAGTTCCGGAAGACTCCGCCGCCGGTCCCGATCGCGTACTCCGGGGCGTTGAAAACGTCCATGTACGACTCTTCCCCATACGTGCTGTAGATCTTCCCGATTGCGACGAAATCCCCCTGGAGGGTGAATACGGAAACATCGTCGCCGGTTTTGAAGAAGCCGCTCACCGCTTGCACCACGTACCGGTTGCCGTCCGTCCCGCCAACCCTTTTAACCGCACCGGCCGCCCGGGAGTCGGACGGCGGGAACGTTCTCTGGGCGATTTCGAGCTTCGCCGTCTGGAGACAATCGTCCTCCGCCGCGGAGACGAAGGCCAGCGCCCCCAGAAACACGCCGATGGTAACTATGGTCAATGCGATCCGCCTCATATCGTTGTCCTCCCCCTGGTCGTCGGTTGCGTTGTCGATCGATACGTTCCCGTCCTGCAACTTAGATGCGGAGGCGCCCCGAAGCGGTGCAGGGTGCGCAGATGATTCCGCGTGGTAGAATCGCGCCATATGCTCCGCGTGATTTACAACCCTGTCGCCGGCCCCAAGATCGTCACGAAGATCGACCGGGTGCAGGCGGTGCTCTCCGCGCAGGGGATCCTGTTTGAAATCCTGAAAACATCGGGGCCCGGCGACGCGACCCTCATGGCGAGGGAGGCGGCCCACGCAGGAGCGGAAACGGTCGTTGCGGTCGGGGGAGACGGGACAATCAACGAAACGGCGAACGGGCTGGCGGGGAGTACGACCAGGCTTCTCGTCGTCCCGCACGGGACCGGGAACGTTTTCGCCGATGAGATCGGGCTCCCCGGGACGGTTGATGGATGCCTTGCCCTTCTCTCCGGGGGAAACACGATCGAGATACCTCTCGCCCGCGCGGACGGACGGTATTTCGTGCTGCTGGCGTCCGCCGGTTTCGACGCGGAGGTTCTGGAGAGAATGGGGCACCGCGGAAAAAACATCCTGGGGATCGGGGCGTACCTGCTCGCGGGGGCGCGCCATCTGCTCCGTACGCAGCCCACGATGTGGGTGGAATTCGCCGGCCGCGAACGGATGGAAGTGCAGTCCGTGATCGTTTCCAGGGGGAGGAAATACGGCGGTGGCGTGACGATTGCCCCAGCGGGAAACCTTTCCTCGGCCAGCTTCCAGGTCGTGGCCCTCCGGAAATCCGGGCGATTGGCCATCGTGCGGTTCGCCCTCGACGCCCTTAGGGGAAAGCACACGGCCTCCCCTTCGGTCCTCGTCCGGGAAGCTACCGCCCTGTTCGTACGCTCCAAGTTCCCCTCCGCCGCCCAGGTGGACGGCGAATACCTGGGCCCCCTTCCGGTTCGTTTCGAGATGACGGATACGAGGCTGCGGATCGTCGTTCCGCGGGAATATCGCCCATGAATCGATCCATCCTCATCGTCGAGGACGAAAAGGAGATCCGGGATCTCCTGGTCCACTACCTGCGGAAGGAGGGTTTCCAGCCCCTCGTCGCGCCGGACGGCGAAACCGGACTGGCGATGGCCCGCTCGGAAAAACCCGACCTGATCCTGCTCGACATCCTCCTGCCGAAGATGGACGGGTTGGAGGTATTGAGGAAAATCCGCACCGACCGGGAAATCTCCCGGATCCCCGTGGCGATGCTCACCGCGAAGGGGGACGAGACCGATCGGATCGTGGGGCTGGAACTGGGCGCCGACGACTACATCCCCAAGCCGTTCAGCCCGCGCGAGGTTGTGGCGCGGATCAAGGCCATCTTCCGGCGCAGCCGGAAGGATCCGGAAGAACCGGAGGAAAAAATCTACGACCATGCCGGCCTGCGGCTGGACGTGGCCCGCCACGAAGTCCGCTTCAAGGGAAAACCCATCTCCCTGACCTCGAAGGAATTCCGAATCCTCCAGGCGCTCCTATCCGCCCCCGGCCGGGTCCTCACCCGGGAATCGATCCTGCAGAAAGCCTGGGGAGAAGGAACGCACGTCATCGACCGCACGGTCGACGTGCACATCGCGAAGCTCCGCCAGAAGATCCCGTTCCTGTCGGAAGCGATCGAGACCGTCAAGGACGTGGGATACAAGTTGCGGGAGGATTGAAGGCATGCGAGCCCGACTCTCCATCGCGACGAAATACTTTCTCACCTATTTCGTGATCACCGGCGTTGCCCTCGCCTTCGCGGGAACGGCCGGGTATCTCCAGTTCCGGAAATACGCGACGGACGAGGTGGACGGCAACCTCCAGCGGCAGACCCGCCTGATATCGGAAATGTTCCGCCCGCTCCTCGATGTTCCTGCGCCGGACCGGGGGAAGATCGCGCAGGAGGGCGACCGGCTCGGCAAGGACCTGGAGATCCGGCTCACGATCATTCTTCCCGACGGGACGGTGTCGGCGGACTCGACCGTCGGGGCTTCCAGGGTGCCCGAAATGGAGAACCACGCCGACCGGCCCGAGGTCCAGGCGGCGCTCTCCGGCAAGCCAGGCGTTTCCCTGCGCCGCAGCATCACCGTGGGGGAAGAAGAGCGATACCTTGCGATCCCGATCCTCACCGGCGGACGCATCGTGGGGGTCGCCCGAACCTCCATACCGGTCACCCTCCTTTCCCGGCGGCTCGACCGGATCCGGACGATCACCTGGGGGACGGGCATCGCGGCATTCCTGCTGATGCTCGCCGGGACCGCGGTCCGGGCGAAGCGCGTTACGGGGCCCTTGAAGGAGATGACCGCCGCCGCAAGGGAGCTGGCCTCTGGGAATTTCGGGACGCGCATCCAGGTAAAGACCGGGGACGAGCTTGAAACGCTGGCCGAAGCGCTGAATACGACGGCGTCCCGGCTCGAGCAGACAATCTCCGCGCTCGAGGCGAAGAAAATCCGGCTGGCAACGATCATCGAGAGCCTCTCCGAAGGAGTCGTCGTGATCTCCGCCGACCGGACTGCGAGAATATTAAACCTCGAAGCCGCGAAAATCCTGGGGATGGCCGGCACGCAGTCGGAGGGGCGGCCTGTCGCCGAAACGATCCGCCACCCCGAGGTCCTGGCGTTCATCGACGGCTGGATCCAGGGAGAGAATCCGGCTCCCAGGGAAGCGTTCATCCCCTCCCGCACCGGCGATCGGATCGTGCGTCTGGCCGGAGTCACGGTCCGGTCCTCCGGGGAGCAGGGAGCGGATCTCCTGCTCACTCTGCGGGACATCACCGAGGAAAAGCGCCTGGCTCGGGTGAAAAGCGACTTCGTCTCCAACGCCTCGCACGAACTGCGCACGCCATTGACGAACATCCGGGGATACCTGGAAGCGATGGAGGATACGCTCAAGGAAGGGGCGCCGGTCGACCCGTCCTTTTTTTCGATCGCCTGTGCGAACGCGATCCGGATGGACCGGCTCATCGAGGACCTCCTGGAACTGTCGAGAGCGGAGTCCGGTCAGACGCCGCTGGAAATCGAGGAGGTCCCGCTCGCCGCTTTTCTCGAACGCGTCGCCGCCCTTCACCGGCCGGCAGCCGAGCGCGCCGGGAAGACCCTTGCGGTCCATGGAGAGGACGCCACCCTGCGGGCGGACACACGAAAGCTGACCCTTGCCGTGTCGAACCTCCTGGACAACGCGATCAAGTACGGAAGGGAAGGCGGACAGATCGGCCTCGCGGGCAGGGCCGAAGAAGGAGCCTGCATTCTGGAGGTGACCGATGACGGGCCGGGAATATCCACCGAACACCTTCCCCGGATCTTCGAGCGGTTCTACCGGGTGGACCAGGGAAGGTCCCGCGACCTCGGGGGAACGGGCCTCGGGCTCTCCATCGCGAAGCACATTATTGAATCGCACGGGGGAACGATCCGGGCGGAAAGCCGCCTCGGCGTGGGAACGCGTTTCCTCATACGGATCCCGTCATAACCCGTGGTATTTCCGTCTCACTCCAGATTGTCGATTCCCGCCTCCCCCAGGAAGAGGCGGGCACGTCGATGGACATTTATTTAGACATTTTCAGATGACAAATAAATAATAACCGTGTATATTTAAAGCGTTGTAACAGTTCACACTAGGACATTTATTTGGACAACAAAGGGATAACCGGTCTTGGAGGAGAACTTTTGAAGCGGGTCGAAACCGCGCGTTTCGGCCCATTCAGGTTTCAGGTCGGCGTCAATGCCGAAGCTGTGGAGATTCTGCTTCAACGGGTGGACGACGCCCAAGCCCGCTTCGCGAGATTCCCCCTATCGCATGTCGCAACCCAATTAGAGCAGGAAGTCCTTGCCAGCAGCGTCTTTGGAACAAACAGTATCGAAGGCGGAACATTAACCGAAGAAGAGACAAAAAGGGTTCTCTCCCTTGATCCAGCCCGGGTACAAGATGTCGAGAGACGGCGCGTTGTCAATATCAAAGCGGCTTACGATCTGGCCCGGGAAAAAGCCGAAGCTCCGGGATGGCAACCGGATGTGGAGTTTATCCAGGCAATTCACGCGATGATCACAGAAGGGGTCCCCCATCCGTACAACGCGCCGGGCAAGATCCGGGACAATCCGAAAGAAATAATCACATGGGTCGGCGACGAAGCGCACGGCGGCCGTTATAAACCACCACATTATGGCGGAGATGTCCGCATTCTCTTGGGTCAGCTCGTGGAATGGCACGCCGAGCTAGCGAAGAGCGAGGTTCCAGCACTTATCCGCGCCCCCCTCGTTCATTACTACTACGAACTCATCCACCCCTTTTGGGACGGCAACGGGCGGGTCGGGCGTGTACTTGAAGCAGCCATTCTCCACGCAGCAGGGTTTCGCTACGCGCCGTTCGCCATGGCCCGTTACTACATGGAAAACATCAACCAATACTTCACACTATTCAACCATTGTCGGAAGTTGGATGAACGGAAAGTCGACGGCCCGAATACATCTTTCGTCGCTTTTCATCTTGAGGGGATGCTCGCGTGCATAAATCGGCTCCACGACCGGGCAAATTTCATCGTGGAAATTCTTCTATTCGAGACCCAGATTAAACGGGACCTGGATGCGCGTGATATCAACGTCCGGCAATATACTATCCTCACGCAGTTACTGGCACAGGGCGAACCCCATCCTCTCGACAAACTACGCCAAGCCCCATGGTACGAGGCGCTTTACGTCAGACGTGGTGACAAAACCCGGCAACGCGATTTACATAAACTCAAGGAACAGGGGCTTGTGTACTTAGACGCTGAGTGCTGTCTCTGGCCCGGTTTCATGCGACCGAAATAGCCTGTCCAGATCACGGTCGATGTCTACGGGCACCGTTTCCCAAAGATAATTTGTCCTGCCTTTCTTAACACAAACTTAATATCCCCCTCACATCGTTTTTACGTACATTTTGTAAGATTCCTCCATGAATAACTTTCCCTGGAAGGTGGAGGAGAAAACGATGCTAAAAAGTTTTAAAGCGCTGGTCATGTTCACGGGCGCCGCGCTGGCGCTGGTGGCGGGCCTGCATGCAACGGCGGCGGATTCGCTGACCGTCACAGGGGCCGGGGCGACGTTCCCCTATCCGCTGTATTCGAAGTGGTTCTACGCGTATTCCAATTCCCACCCGGGCTTCAAGTTCAACTACCAGTCGATCGGCTCCGGCGGCGGCGTCAAGCAGATCACGTCGGGGACCGTCGATTTTGGAGCGACCGACGCGCCGATGACGGAGGACGAACTGGCGAAGCTGCCAGGGCCGATCTTCCACATCCCCACCGCGATCGGAGCAGTTGCGGTCGTCTACAACCTGGGGGGAGTCGCGGGCGGCCTCAGAATCACCCCCGATGTCCTGGTGGATATCTACATCGGGAAAATCACCAGGTGGAACGATCAGCGGATCGCGGGCCTGAACTCGGGCGTCAAGCTGCCTGCGGCGGACATCGTGGTCACTCACCGATCGGACGGCTCCGGGACGACGGACATCTTCACGAATTACCTTTCCGCCGTCAGCACGGAGTGGAGA
>JAENIX010000267.1 GCA_016844415.1 Actinomycetota bacterium
CTTCGATGCCCGGCGTATCAAGAATGGCTTTGATCATCGGCGCTATTTCGTGGTTTTTCATATCGTACGACGATTCGAGAACCCATACTACTTCGGCAAGAACGACTTCCGTCGTGATCAGCCGGACTTCTCCTCGTGCCGCGCGGGATAGGAGAGTTTCAACCTTGTCTGCCTTTTCATGATCGTCGTTCGTCAGAAAACGGATGAAAACGTTTGCGTCGACGAATGTCTCCTTCACTTCATCTCCTCAAGGACCCGTCTTGCGACGGCAAGTTTTGCCCGGCTCCTTTCCTTGCCGAAATCCCCTTTGCCCTTGGCGGAAACCGTCCCTCGAAAACCCTTGAGAGTCTTTACCGCCACGAGGAACACCCTGCCCTTCTCCTGCACGAAATCCACCTGGTCGTTGGGCAGGACGTTCAACCGCTCGCGGATATTCTTCGGGATGGTCACCTGTCCCTTGCTGGTAATTGTAAACGGCATATCCTTACCTGAGCCAGATGATGTTCCACTCGCCGTATTTGCCCAGGATTTTGCCCTTGTCGCGGGAGACGATCCCGATGCGCAGGCCCTTGCCGCCCGGCGAGTAGTCGACGAATGAGTCCCTTGCGGAGTTCCCGGCCTGGGCGGTCCGCCATGCCAGTTGAAGGGAATCGCCGTTCTGTGCGAAGCACAGCGCTTCGGCGTTGGAGAAGACGCGTATGTTTTCGAAGAACCCGCCGGCCGCGACCAGGTTGTTCAGCACGATCAGTTCGTCCGTCTTGTCCCCGTCCAGGTCTGCGCCGAAAAGCCGGTTGGGAAGATGCAGCAGCCTCGCGGCCTGTTGCGTGTCTTCCTTGCCTGAAGAGTCGAGGGGGGCCTTGATCGCCGTTTCGGTTCCCGACACGGCGTCTATCCCCTCCCACAGCTTTTTTCCGTTCTCATCAAGGAGGACGATTCGCTCCCTGCCGCCGAAGGTAACAAATCGGACCTTGTCGCGGTTTTTAAGCGTCCCGAACGAGTAGATCCACGTACCGTCCGGCAGAGGAAGCGGGCTTCCCTTGTCTTTGTCCCCATCCGCCCCGTATTTGCCTTGCGCCAGGCGGAAGACGGGCCCTTTGAATATCACGATCGGGTCTGATTCCTGGCCGGTGAGCACGATCCCGTCCTTCCCCATATCCAGCGCCCGCAGAAAATACGGGATGTCGCGCGCAACAGGGGAATATCGATTTCCGTCGAACTCCCACACGTCCGACAGCGATTTCCCGGCGACATAGCGGACGGTGATGATCTCGGCTATTCCGTTCCTGTTGATGTCCGCGGCGTCCACGTGTATTAAATCCGTGCCCGCGTCGGGGATGCGCGCCATCTCGACCAGTTCGTCGCCTTCAACGCGGTACACGACGAGTGCATCGGCGTACGCGGCGACCATTTCGGGTTTCCCGTTCCGGTCCGTGTCGCCCCATGCTATGGATACGATGTCGCCGGGAATGTTTCGGCTGCGCGATATCGTGCCTGACAGTTTGGGGATTCTTCGTTTCCCCGATCCATCGCCCACCACTTCATCGCCGAAGAAAAGGTATTTCAGTTTCGAGGCGGCTTCCGTGGCCATTCTCGCGAATTCCGTTCCGGTGACGACCACCGTCCTCCCCTTTCCGGGGTCTTCGACGGCGGAGAGCGTGAGATCCATCGTGACCGTCCGGCCGATGCGGGAAACCGCGCCGGCAAGGATATAGGTCGCGCCTGTGCCGCGGGCTTTATTCCTCATCGCATCCGGTTCGTCCGGATTCACGGATGCCATCAGCCGGACGTCGAGGTCGCCCGATATCGTGTTGTCCGCGAGGTTCTGCAGCGGGAAAAAGGCCACGACCTGTTTTGACGCCCAGGCGTTTCCGGATAGCGCGAGGCAGCAGGCCGCGATGACCGCCGCGATCGGGAAAAGGCGAAACCTTATGTTGGGCTTCATCGGATCAGCGACGATACTTTCTTGAATTCGGGCGTGGCCGCCACCTTGAGCAGCTGGAAGACAGCCGTCTCGGTGCTGAAGACCGTGCATCCGGCGTCGCGCAGCGCCTGCAGGCCGCTTTGGTAATTGTGCATGAAGCGGGAGGATACGGCGTCGTCGAGGACGAAGACGGAGTAGCCGGCGCGGGTCAGGTCGACGGATGTCTGGTAGACGCAGACGTGCGTTTCCATCCCGACGATCAGTATCTGCCTGCGGTTGGCCGCGGCCACCGCCTGCAGGAAGGCCTCGTCGCGTGCGCAGCTGAACGTCATCTTCTCTATCCGTTTGAACTGTTTTCCATCCAGAGGGAGCAGGATCTCCTGGACTGTGGGGCCGAGCCCTTTCGGATACTGTTCGGTCAGGAAGATCGGGAGGCCGAGCGTGCCCGCGGCCTCGATCATGATCTGCATGTTTCTCAAGGCTCTCGGGTACAGGTCCTTGTGGATCGCGGGGACGAGCCGTTCCTGGACATCCACGACGAGCAGGAGGGAGTCTTCGCGATTCAGGAAATCGACCATGCGGCTCTCCTTGGCTTTTCGGGCTTCGCCTTCGCAGGCGATGATCTCTTCTTCCATTATAGTCAGTTTCTCGAATCCGGTCTCGGTGACGAGGTAGACGTTCTCCAGGCCGACCGCTCCCTCGCCGGGGAAAACGAACTTGGGCTCGAGCGCGAACGTCATCCCGGCGGCCAGGACGGTTTTGGAGCCCTTGGCGATGAACGGGTGTTCGTCGGTCTCGATGCCGATTCCGTGCCCTATGAATTTGACATTATAACCCGGGGGGCCCATGAAGTTTGCGGCGAATGGGCTGCGTGAAGCCATCTCCATGCCGATTTCGTAGAGGTCGCCCGCGACGGCGCCGGGGCGGGTTGCGCTCTCCATGTTTCTCATTATTTTTACCGTCAATTCGTGTGCCATAGTGAACTTTTCGTTGAGCTTCCCGATGACGAAGGTACGGGCCATGTCGACCAGGTAGCCGTCCTGCGCCCACATCGTGTCGACGATGATCGGCTCGTTCCGGCAGAAGGCGCGATGGCCCTGCCCCACGGGGACGTAAGGGTTGGATCCCTTCCCCGCTGTCGGGAAGTCGGCGTAGGATGGGATCGCGGCGTCCGGGCCGGAGATGATGCATCCCAGCCCCACCTCCTGGTTCCACGCGCGCATCCTCGTGATTGTCGTGTGGCCGGCGGCGATCGCCCTCCCCTGCAGGATGCCTTGAAGCTCCTTCTCAGTCATGCCGGGGCGGATCTCGTTTTTTGCGGAGGATATCAGCCCGGTGAGGTTCTTCGCGCAGGCGCGGATCGCATCGATCTCGGAGGGGCCCTTGACTGCGCGGATCTCCCGGATGAGGGTGGAGACGTCCTCGGTTTTCGCGCCTGGGAAGAGTGCCGCGTACCTTTGAAAGGTTTGCACCGGCATGACATCCATCTCGAATCCGAGGGATCGGAATGCGACCCCTTTCTTATCGAAATATGCCGGTATCTCCTTGGGGCTTGCGATCCTTACGATGATCTCGACCGGAGATTCGGCCGTCGCGCGCTCGTACACCTTGCGCACGAAGTAGACGGGATCGCCCTCGGCGGGCACCACCAGGATCCCCTGCTGGATTGAGCCGGCGAAATAGAACAGATCGGCGTTCTGGACCACGATCGCCGCATCGATGCCG
>JAENIX010000063.1 GCA_016844415.1 Actinomycetota bacterium
AGCCGGCCCCGCTCACGCCGACACCCGAGCCGGTCTCCCTCGCGGAGCTGTACGACCTGTCGCGCGGAAAGCGGTTCGGGGAGAAGGTCCACCGCGTCTTCGAGGCGTATCCGCCGGTGACCGACCCGTGGCCGCCGCCGGGGTCGGCCCTTCCGGTGGCCTGGAACGGGGAAGAGGAGCGCCGGTGGAATGCGATCGTCGCCGCCGTACGCTCCTCCCCCCTGCGCCGGGAGCTTCGCTCCTCCCGCGTCGTCGGCACGGAGCTGCCGCTCCTTCGGGTCCGCGGCTTCACTGCGGGCGAGGCGCGCGCCGACCTCGTCGTTCGGCTTCCCGGACCGGCGGGGGAGCTGCGGGTCATCGATTACAAGACCGGGGAGCGCGACCGGGCGCTCGAGGAGGCGTACTTCCTCCAGCTGCGGGAGTACCGCGACATCCTCTCCGAGGCGTGGCGCGTCCCCGTCCGCGCCACCCTCTGGTACGTCGAATCCGGGGCGTCGTTCGAAGTGAGCTGATCGTCAACCGAAACCACACAACCGAAAACCCCAGAACCGGGACGCACCGCAGAACAGGGACGTTCCTGAGAACTCCAGATAATTAAGGACGTCTGTCCCACTTCAACGGGAGTTCTCAGGAACGTCCCTGTTCTGCGGTGCTTGTATTGCGGTCTGTCCCGGTTCTGGGGTTCGCTATAATGGATTCGTCATCGCGGCAATCAACAACCGGGAGGGGACAACATGACCGGCGGGATCAGAAAGGCGTCCGAGAGCGAAGGGGAGTATTTCGCAAGGCTCGAGTTCGAGCGGAGAAAGCAGGTCGAGGAGGGGAAGCATCGGCGGATGGCCGAAGAGGAGAAGCGTCAGCGGAAGGAGCTGCACTTCATGCACTGCCCCAAGTGCGGGATGAAGCTGATCGAGGTGGACTACAAGACCCTGAAGGTCGACCGGTGTTCCTCGTGCGACGGGCTCTGGCTGGATGCGGGGGAACTCGAGGCCGCCGTCGGGCTCGAAAAGGGGTTGTTGGGGAGAATCTTCGGGCTTTAGCCGAGCCGCCTCAGGTAGATGAGCTTGTCGTCGCCGATCGCGTAGTAGTCGGGCAGCCGCGCGGCGAGGGTGCAGCCGACCTTGTCGTAGAAGAGCCGCTGGGTGGGTCCAAGTACCCTTCGCGGTACCCTCGCCGGTCGCCCCCTCAAACTTTCCCGTTCCCCCTGTGATGATTTCGATTTCTTCCCAGGGACCACTCGGTCCTCCGATCCCATAACTCGTTAAGATGGCATTGGTGAAAAGCTTATCGCCATTCGCACCGGTGAGAATTGCAAAACCCTGACCTTCCATGGTCGTAGCATCGATTTGATGCCAGCAGAGCGCTCCAAAATAATCGCTCGCACCCGAATGCGAGGAGACCCCCTTCCCGATCGAGATAACCAGAAGCGTATCAACGGGGCAAAGGCCGGTATCAAGGCCGGCCCCAGGGCCCATCACATACATTTCCCCACTCCAGGAACCCTTCAAGGACCCCTCATCCCCTGCGGGGCATACACACACGAAGAACAAGGCAGAGAACAGGAACAGAACCGTTGTAATAGCGAGAGTTCTTTTCATCGAATTTTCTCCTTTCCGAGTTCATCTGGTTACGTGTTCGGTTGACGTTTTATCACCCCGATTCCACGAGGCGTGACCCGCCAGTCGCTCGCACCACCCCCCTTCCGTAAGTGACGTCCGACCGGAGGGGCCCGGAGGCTCCGGCACAGCCGTCTCCATGGCTCCCACATTAGGCTGGGACGGGTCACGGATTGGTCACGGATTCGGGGAAAAAAGAAAGAAGAACGAATTCCAGCAAAACCCGGCGAAAAACTTCAAGGAGTGGTTTGCCCCGGCCTCGGGTACGCCGGGAAAGGGATCAGACCGTGGAGCGACCGAGCGAGGCCGCGATGGCCCGCGTCTCGGCGGAAGGATCCACGCCGAGTACCGACGACAACGTCTTCCGGCAGCGCCGGTAGACGGAGAGGGCCTTGGCCTCCTGTCCCTGCTTTATGTGACAGACCATGAGCCGGCGGTAAAGCTCCTCAAAGGCGAGAATCTTTCCGAAGGGGATGAACTGGGGCCGATTCGCGCACGCGAGGCGGTGCTGCGCATGAGCGTGGGGGACAGCGGCAACATGGGGTGTGACTACCTGATCATCGGCACATCGTCGCTTGTAGGCAATAATTCACGGAATCCCTTGCTCAAGGTACGTAACGACACGTTTGAAATTCTTTCCGCCACCTGATCAGAAATAGGTCTGGAGACGCATCCCGACGACCCCAACACGGTTGACACCAATCCGCCCGGACTGGATGTATTGGAAGTCCGGAGTGAGCTGGAGCCAGGGTGTGATGGCGAAGTTGTAGAACGCCTCCCAGCCGTACTCCGTGCCGAACGCACCGGCCAGGATCGGCTGTTGCTTGAGTTCCCCCGATTCAATGAATGCGTAGAAGCCCAGGCCGTAGCGGTCGAGTGGGCGTGAAGGAATCACGCCACGCCCCCCGACCCCGCCGCTGACGAACATGTTCCAGAGATTCCGATCTTCCGGGGCGTAGTAGAAACGCAAGAAGACGCCGATGCCCTCCGGCGTCTTGTCGAATTGTGCCGTATGAACCGTGGGCGTGCTCGCCTTTTTCCGCATGAAGATATACTGGTCGGCGCTGAATCCGACGACCCAGTTGCCGTTCTTTTGGGGAAGATCAAAGCCAAGAAGGATATTTCGCGCCAGATCGGGATTGTCGATCGCCAGGACGTCCTGGCTATTGTACCCGATGATGGGAAGCGCTTCCCCGGGCAGGTCGCCGAGCTTCCAGTTCAACGTTACCAAGACGCCGGTCGAATACTCGGAGAAGAGGCCGCCCGGAGATCCCCGGACATTATCTTTGTCATTGCTGGACAGGATGAACGGCGCGACGTTGACGTTCGGGGTCGCCTGGTAGCACAATGCGATCCCGTGAAGGGATTGCGCAGCGGATAAAACTCCCAGGAGCAGGCTGTTCTTGAATGCCGAATTCATGAACTGGGTCTGCCCGTCGTTCGCGAAGCGGTTGATGTCGCTGAAATCGCCGAACAGGGTTCGTCCGGTGAGTAACGAGAGCTTCTCGGTCAACCCCTGGAGGAGATAATACTCCTCGAGAAATGATTCACTATCCTCGGCCGAATCGGGTGTCGAATAGTTCCAGTTGACTGGAGACAGGGTCCGGGCCGTGGAGTTAACGCTACGACCGAATTTCGTTCGGCCGTGAACCGTGAGGAGCCCCGCGGGCCACAAGCCGAGCCGCCCGCTATCGAGAGCCAGAGAGTAGTCGGCTGTTCCGCTGTACTTCCATTCCTTATCCTCGCTGCCCGATGTGACACCCTGGTACACCTGAGTCACACTCAAGTCGAGTGCGACACCCTTATCGTAGAGCCACTGGCGCTTTCCGTCGGGGTCTCCGAAGAGCGTCGACCGTTCCCGGAAATTGCCTGTGTAATCCGAAACGGGCGTCCGATCCGGCGCGGCCGTCATGATGGAAGGCTTGCCCTTCTCCGTCGCAAGCTCGTTCGAATCGGCCCAGGCCGATGGCGTGAACACCGCCAAGATAAGGGCAACGAAGAACCAAGAGTGGACTTCCCTGATTTTGCAGACACCTGATCGGGTGATCATGAGGGTCCCCCCGATCCTTGATCAGCATGCGGCGGCACGCGGACGCACTTCGCGATCGAGACGGCCGGACAAGAGGAAAGTCATCATACTGTAAGGGTTTTCCCACGTCAACCGCAGCTATGGGGACCCATTATTCACCCCGAAACAGGCGGTCGTTTCGGCTCCTCGGGGTACTTCCGGCGACGAAGAATCTCCCCGAGTTCCTCGATATTCGAGAAGACCATCTTCTTCTCGGTCCCCGCCACCTCGACGGTCCCGATCATAACGCGGGACTTCCTTCCGGGGCGGCGGTAGATGCGAACGACGTAGCTGTCCATGGCTTATTACCGGAAACCTCCAGTTTTCACCGCAGATACCCCAGAAGCCGTGGGGCGGCGGAATGTTTCCGCCGCCCCACGGCGTACCGTGTCGGTTCGAATAAACACTATCCGCGGACTCCTTCCGCCATTTGCAGCCGACGATGGAATCTCCGCATCGCAAGACCGGCGGCCACAAGGATGAGGACGCCGTACGCCGAGACGCCCTCTTTCCAATCACCGCCGGTTCCGGCGATCGAGCAGCCTCCATATGAGAACATTGGGCTCTGGCTCAACCGGATATTGCGCCGCGTGCCATCCCACTCCTCCCAGACGGCGACTGCGTAATTGTTCATGATGGCCACGTGTGGCGAAGACGCTTGAACGCTCCGGACCTCGATGGGGCTCGCCGTCCCCCACCCGGAAGAGGGAATGTAGCGGTTCGACCAGATGCTGCCGATCGCCCCGTCGGACTGGACCCATACGGCGATTACATTCCCGCTGCCATCCATGGCGACTTGAGGAGAGGATGCGTTGCCCGGCCCCGTTTCGAGGAGGGTTGGCATCCCCCAGCCTGTCCCCGGCACGTAGCGGTTCGACCAGATGCTGTCGGCCGTCCCGTCGAACTGGATCCAAACAGCGACCGCGTTGTCGCCGCCGTTCATCGCCACCTGTGGGGAAGAGGCCTTCCCTGCCCCGGCCTCGACGGCTGTTGCCGTCCCCCAGCCCGTCCCCGGCACGTAGCGGTTCGACCAGATGCTGTCGGCCGTCCCGTCGGACTGGACCCACACGGCGGTGGCGTTGCCGCCGCCGTTCATCGCCACCTGTGGGGAAGAGGCCTTCCCTGCCCCGGCCTCGACGGCCGTTGCCGTCCCCCAGCCCGTCCCCGGCACGTAGCGGTTCGACCAGATGCTGTCGGCCGTCCCCGGCACATAGCGGTTCGACCAGATGCTGTCGGCCGTCCCGTCCGACTGGACCCACACGACGACCCCGTTGCCGCTGTTATCCATCGCCACCTGCGGAGACGAGGCTTGTCCCACCCAGGTCTCGATGAGCGTCAGCGCCGCGGCGGGTTCGCCGAAACCGGTGATGGAGTATCTACTCGCCCAGATGCTGTTGGCCGTCCCGTCCGACTGGACCCATACGACGATGGATTGCCCGCGGCCGTCCATGGCGACCTTCGGAGAAAATGCGTTGTCCGAACCGATTTGGAAAAAAGGGACTGTCCAGGGCGAGGATGACAGTGTAAACGACCAGTTGTAGTCCGTCGCCGATGCATTCCCGGAGAGGTCCTTCACCCCCGTCGTTATCGTGGCGCGGTACGTTGGACCGACAGAGAGGGGTGTCGACGGAGTGAACGTGGCCGTCGGCCCGTTGAGTGTCACCTTTCCGGACACCGGAGCGCCGTCCGCCGCAAGGAGAAAGGTTGCCTCGCTTAGGTTTGTTACCGGCTCGGTGAACATGGCCGTTATGGATGTGCCGACCGGCACCCCGGTTGCTCCCTCGACCGGGGTGGTCGAGGAAACGGTGGGCGGAGTCGTGTCGGCCGCCTGATTCGTGGTGAAGGTCCAGGTGCAATCCGTTGCAAGGGGATTCCCCGCAAAGTCCCTTACTCCCGTGGTCACCATGGCCGTGCAGCTGGCCCCGGTGGGCAAGGGCGCCGACGGCGTAAAGAAGGCCGACAATCTGTTGACCGTCACCTTCCCGGGCACCGGGACACCGTTCGCCGTAAGCAGGAAGGTTGTCTCCGTTACGTTCGTCACCGGCTCGGAGAATGTGGCGATAATGAATGTGCCGACCGGCACACCGGATGATCCCTCCACCGGAGTGGTAGTGGCAACTACGGGCGCTGTCGTGTCGAAGTTCGGGTGCGTGGTAAAGGCCCAGGTGTGCTCGGTCGCCAGGTGATTGCCGGAAAGGTCCGTCACTCCGGTCGTAATGGTGACCTGGTAAACCGACACGCCGAGAAAGTAATACCCGTAATACGGGGGAGGGGCGAGAGGCGCGGACGGCGTGAACATCGCCATGGCCCCGTTGACTGTGACCTTCCCGGGCACAGGGACACCATCCGCAGCAAGCAGAAAGGTTGTCTCCGTTACGTTCGTCACCGGCTCGGAAAATGCGGCGGTGATGATCGTTGCCAAGGGTACCCCCGTGGCCCTATTAACGGGATTCGTGACGATAATCGTTGGCGGGGTAGTGTCGGGCCCCTGCCCGGTGGTGAATGTCCAGGTGTGGTCGGTTGCTAGGGAGTTCCCCGCAAGGTCCTTCACACCGGAAGGCCCGCTCGAAATGGTGACGGTGTATTTGGTGTCGAAGCGCCAGTTGATCGCCGGGGTGAAGGTGATCGTGTCGTGAACGCAGCCTACGGTCCCGGCCATCTCCGTACCATCCGCCCGGATCTTGACGGTGGTTCCGTTGACTGTGGCGGGGTCCACCGGCTCGGTGAAGGTGATCTCGAGGCTTGCGTCGACCGCCACGTCGATCGCCCCGTCCGCGGGTGCGGAGGACACGACGGCAGGGGCGACCGAGTCGGAAGGCCCTGCCCCGCCACCGGACACGCCACCGGCCCCGGGACCGCCGCCGCCGCAACCGATCAGGAGCACCACGTTTAGAGCAGCCCAGACGACGAATCTCGTGAGGTTCCCTTTCCTTCCTTGATTCTTCATCGTAACCCTCCCTTATCTTCCGCGTCGTTACCGGCGCGTTCGGAAAATGATTACGGATCGCCTGGCCGCCTGCGCAGACGCTTGGGAACGCATTTCCATACCGAGCCGGCCCTCCGCAAATTGCATCACCGACCGCGCAGCCCTGGAGATCCCGATACGGTTCTCCCTTTGGTTTCGACATTAGCCCAGCCTTGGTTACGGATTGATCACGGATTCGGGGAAAAAAGGGGGAAGGACGAATTCAGGCGAAACTCGTCGAAAAACCTAAAGAAGTGGCTTGCCCCGGCCGCGGTAGCGCCGGGAAGAGGGTCAGGCCGGGGAACGACCGAGCGAGGCCACGATGGCCCGCGTCTCGGCGGATGGATCCACGCCGAGAACGGAAGACAGCGTATTCCGGCAGCGCCGGAAGACGGAGAGGGCTTTGGCCTCCTGCCCCTGCTTGAGGTGACAGACCATGAGCCGGCGGTAGAGCTCCTCTGCCAGATCGTCCGCATCGAGGCCTTTTCCGTAGCAGGCGACCGCCTCCTCCCACCGACCCGCTTCTTCGTAGCACCTCCCCAGGTGTGTAACCGCCCCCAGGAATCCGCCGCGCAGCTTCTCGCGCAGCGATACCGCCCAGGGCAGTTCTTCGAAGGCCAGGAAGGGCCCCCGGCAGAGAGACAATGTTTTTTCGAAATGCCGGATCGCTTCCGTCCCCTTCCCTTCCTTCCTCGCCTTCTCCGCCTGCCCCAGGAACCGCTCGAAGGCCCACACGTCCACCCAACAGTGCCGATTCGACAGGGAGAGCCGACCTTCCTTGAGAACCAGGGCTTCCTCTTTTCGAAGCAGTTTCCGCAAGCGGCTCAAGGCGACGGTAAAAGAGTGGTGGGCGAGGTCCCCGTCAGCTTCGGGCCACAGGAGTTCGGTGAGCCGTGCCTCGGACACGTCCCTCCCCCCGAGGGCGATCAACGCCTTGAGCAGCGACAGCGGTCGCTGCTGAACCTTCCGGCCGAACTCGACGGGGCGGTCGTCCGCCAGGAGCCCGAACCGCCCCAGCGTGTAGACCTTCACCGGCCAGGGCCACTGCCCTACGTCCGGATTCGCAGAGTCCGGAACGATGCGGTGTTGCCGGATAAGATCTCTGACATATTCGACCTCGATCCCCTCCTCGAACGCCATGACGGCAACCTTTTCGATAAAACCAGGCCGCAAGGAGAACGCCGGGAAAAGCCCGCCGAGGAATCCGTTCTCGCGCCCGGTTTTCAGCCCCTTCCTCAGGAGCGCCACAGCCGCCGCCTCGTCGTTCCTGTCGAGATGGAAATACGCTTCCGCCAGGTCCGAAAGCCAGGAAACATAGGGGGATTCAATGTCCGATCCGATGCGACGTGCCTGGGCCAGATGCCGGCTCGCTTCCTCGTCCTCGCGCAATGCGTGGTGAGCGTGGGCCGCAAGCAGGTGGCCGGTGGGAGCCTCGATAATGTCTCCCGCCTCTTCTGCCAGCCGCTGGGACTCTTTCGCATGGAAGGCTGCCTTCCCGGGATCGCCCCGTTGCAGCGCCTCGCATCCCATGATCGCTTGAAATATGCGCGAGAGCAGTGGCCCCATGCGACCGGAGGAGGCCGCCACCTTTCCAATGTAGCGGTTCGCCGTCTCGAGATCGCCGAGCTCCAGAGCAGCGAGCGCGCCGTATTCAAACAGCATGGTATCTATGACGTGTACCCCCGTCGTTTCCGCGAAGGCAAGCCCGTCGGAAACAACCCGCAGGCATCGCGCCGGCATCGCGAGGCAGAGCGAAAGCGTCGCCTCCATCCAAAACACCCAGAGCCACATCCATGGCGTTGCGTCTGGCCTCTTGAGCTCTTCTTTCAGGGAGGCCAGTGAGATTTCCGCGTCCTGATAGCCTCCCCTCCCTACATGATGGCAATAGAAGTAGATGGCGGCCGTCTCGACTTTCAGGCGGAGGTCCGTGCTTTTCCGGGCCATGGCGAGGGCCCGGGCGGTCCACAACGCCACGTCGTCCCGGGGGAACTGCCGGAAGGAAATCGCCTTGAACATGCTGCAGGTCACTTGATCCTCGATCTCGCTGGGCAGAAGGCTTCCATGTCTTTCCAGAAGAGGTGGAAGGAGTGGAATCCACGCGTCGAGCGGCCGGTAACCTTCCATCCCGGTGATGATCGAATCGACCACGCCCGCCCAGGCGAGGAACACCCCGGGAACGTCATTCCGCTTCTCGAATTTCCAGAAAGCCTCCTCGAAACAAGCCTGGCTCTCTGCGAGAGCAGAGGTGAGGAGGCCGACGCCGTTCCAGTAGAGCAACCACGGCTCACTGTGGAGGATCTCCCTGGGAAGAGCCGCCAGCCATTCGAGGAGCGTCTGATTTCGCCCCTGCATGAAGAGGGAGCGAGCCTGGGAAAGGATCACCCGGGCGAGCGCTTCCCAATCCCCCGCCCGGCGGAAGAGTCTCGCGGCATCCTCGACGTATCCGCTTTCTTCCAGGAGGGTGGCGGCATCCTTGCCGATGCGGGCGCGCTCCTCGTCGGAGAAGACGCCTCTGCCCTGTTCGAGAAGGTATTCCCTGAAAAGTGCGTGGTACTCGTAGACCGGCTCCCGCTGCAGATGCTTGTCGGTAAAGTAATTATGACGATTCATGTCCGAAAGAATCTGACCGGCCCGTACTATGCCCGTCAGACTCGCAGCCATCGATACCGTCATTTTCGGCAGAAAGGCGCTTCGTAGTAGGAAAACCTTGTTCTCCTCCTCCAACTGCCTGTAAATCTCGCTTCCGAAATAGTCGAAGATCTCGGCTGGGACTTGCTGCCCGATCGTCCGAGGCTCAACGCTTTTTTTGTCCTTTCTGTACAGAAGGAGCACGAGGCCGGCCGCCCAGCCGTCCGTCCGCTCGAAAAGATACCTCACCAGTTCCGACGAAGACCTTCCCTTCCGCTGGACCCTCGCGATCCCCGCCACCTCTTCAATGGTCAGTCGAAGGTCCTTCCATCCGAGCGTCTCCATGAGCCGGTTGGCCCGATCACGGGCAAAGGACGGATGGGGATCTTTGCGGCTGATGACAACAACCCCGATCCCCGGCGTCAGGCGGGAGACTCCCTCCCGGAGCATTTCGAAAAACGGAGAATCGTCCTGCAAGCGATGGCAGTCGTCGAGCACAAGCAAGCTGGGGACCGGAAGTCTCGCGGAGAGGTCCTCAAAGTATCTTTTCGCGAAAACTGACAGGCCAGGCAGGCGGTCGGGTGTCAGAAGGGGCAGGGGTTTTTTCTTCCGCGGAGCAGCCTTCCCGGCGGCCAGTCCAAGGTAATAGAAGAAGGTGCCGATGTCCGCGTCCGCATCGTCGACCTTGTACCAGAGGCATGGGAGGCGCCGGGACTCGATGTAGCTGCTGACGAGGGCGGTCTTCCCGCATCCGGGTGGGCCCGTGATCCAGAGCACAGGCACCTTGCGGGACTTGTCCAGAAGATTGTACAACCGTCGCCGCGGGAAATAGCCGACCGGGACGGGGCGGGTGACCTTCGCGATGGGGGGAGAAGATCGCAATTAGTCCCCCGGATCGGACGACCCGACATGCGTCGAGTTATATCTGCCTGTTGGACGAGGGCCTCAGGGGATCAGCGTAATATGGTCCTCCTCGCAATACCATCAGATTCTCGCCTCCTCCTCGCCCGCAAATAGCAACTTGAAGTAATAACAACTGGAAGGGATCGGCCATCGGGGTGCGCTGAAGGCCGGTCACAAACCCCAGAACCGGGACGTTCCTAGAACTCCAACAAATCAGGGACAGACATCGCGACGATGCATGGTCGATGTCTGTCCCGCTTCTGCGGGAGTTCTAGGAACGTCCCGGTTCTGGGGTTCGGTTCTGGGGTTTATGGCCGGCCTTCAGCGCACCCGCTTCAGGTAGATGAGCTTGTCGTCGCCGATCGCGTAGTAGTCGGGCAGCTGCGCGGCGAGGGTGCAGCCGACCTTGTCGTAGAATTGCCGCGTGGAGCCGTAGCTCTCCTTCGACGACGTCTCGATCACCAGGAGGTACCCCCCG
>JAENIX010000064.1 GCA_016844415.1 Actinomycetota bacterium
AACCTCGTTGGAGCGTTCCATCAGCCGCGCGCCGTGTTCATCGACCACGGATTTCTCCGCACGCTGGATGACCGGGAATTGCGGTCGGGCATGGCGGAAGTGGTCAAGTGCGCCCTTGCAGGCGACGCGGTGCTGTGGGAAATGCTCTGCTCGATCGGCGGACGTTGGAAGTCGATGTCCGGGCGGGAATGGCATAACGTCATCCGGCGGGCCGTCGCATTCAAGGCGTCCATCGTGGTGAAGGACGAAAAGGAATCATCCGTGCGGCGCGTCCTGAACCTGGGGCACACCATCGGGCACGCAATGGAACGGGCGGCCGGGTACGGGAACCTTCTTCACGGGGAAGCGGTTGCGATGGGGCTTGCCTGGGAAGCGATCCTTTCCCGTCGCCTCGGGGTCACCCCGCCGGACGTGGAAGACCGGCTCTGTTCCCTCTTGAAAGAGATCGGGTTCGCGCTGGATGACCAGGGCATCGCGCCGGCCGCGATCGCCCAGGCGATAGGCGCGGACAAGAAGAGAATCGTGTCGGAACTGGATCTTCCGATGGTGACCGCTCCGGGCGCATTCACCATGAAGCGGGTCCCGCTGGCTCTCATCCGGAGGGAATTGCCCGTCATCCGTGCCGAGATCGGGCGGAAGGGGCGCGTGACGGCGGTCGATTCCGCGGAGGAGCGGGCGTTTCGGGCCCAGATCCGGGAAGGAGACCTGGAGGGAACCACGGCAGACCTCGAGCGCCGCGTGGAGTCGAATCCGCGCGACATCCGCGCCCTGGGCCTCCTGTCGGAGGCCTACATGCACGCGGGCAAACATGCCGCGGCCTGGGAGACGATAAAGGAAGTCCTCCAGCAGTTCCCTGCCGATGCGGGGTCCCAGCGGCTGGCCCGCGATATAGAAGCGAAACTGCTCGGTTCCCCTCCGTCCTATGCGGACACCCGCGCGGTTCCCCTCGAGGACGTGATCCTGCTCGATGAAGGCGCCTTCGAGATCCGTGCGGCCGACTATCCATCGGCTGTTCAGGAGAGTCCGGTCCCGGCCGGTCCCGGCGAGAAAGAGGAAACGGGGGAACCGCCGGTCCTCACGATCACGATGGCCGACGTATGCTGGGAACAGGGAGAGAGGGAAATAGCAAGCCGCATCATCGAGGAAATTCTGAGGCGCGATCCGAAGGACCACCGGGCACTGGAATGGAAGAAAACACACGAGGAGAGGACGGTCGAGACGACCCTGGGCGTTTTCCTCGAGGCGATCGCGAAGGAGTATGGCCATGAGCTTTCGGGACCTCATTGAAAGGATGCACGATAAGGACGCCTGCATCAGGGGAGGGGCGCTCGCCGGGACGGACGGTCTTGCCGTGGAGGAGTGGCAGGCATCGCCGCAGATCCTCGATATGCCCGCGCTGTGCGCGGAAATGGCGCAGTTCTTCAGGGAGTCGGGTCGGATCGCAGGGGAGAGCGGCCTCGGAGCCGCTTCGGAAGTGTGCGTGGAGGGCGACCTGGGCACGGTCATGGTCCGCCGCGTGACGGAGGATTACCTCCTCCTGCTGGTTGCGGACCCAGCATCCATACCGGGCAAGAGCCGTTTCCAGCTCAGGCAGGGCGCAAGGCGCGCGAAGGAGATGCTGTGAAGCCGGCGTCCAGGCGTCCGCAGATCCTGTTCGTGGACGGCCCGAACCTGAACGTCCTTGGTATCCGCGAACCGGAAATCTACGGAAGCATGACGCTGGCTGCGATCCGCCGCGAGATAAAGGCCGCCGCCCGGGTCGACGGCGCGGACGTGCGGTTCTTCCAGTCGAACCACGAGGGAGAAATAGTGGTAAGGCTCCAGGAGGCCCGCGGGAAAGCCGATGGCCTGGTCATCAATCCCGGGGGATACACGCATACGAGCGTCGCCATCCGGGACGCACTGATCTACTCGGGGGTCCCGGCCGTGGAGGTACACCTGAGCAATCCCGCGCGGCGGGAGCCGTTCCGTCGTACGTCCACACTTGAGGATGTGGTGGCAGGGCGCATCGCCGGCTTCGGCGGGTTCGGTTACGTCCTCGCCCTGCGGGCGATACTCCATCTATTGCGGGAAGCGGGCGGACTTGCCGGCAGGTAGATCCCGCCTCGGAAAACTGGCAACCCTTCTATCCCGGCGCCGGATCGAGCTTTTCCTCTGCGTCAGCAGGACGAACATACGCTATCTTTGCGGTTTCACGGGAAGCGACGGGATCCTGCTCGTATCCCCCGAGGAAACGGTTTTAATCACGGACGGCCGGTACGAGGAGCAGTCGCGGCGGGAGGTCCTCGGCGCGGAGGTCGTCATTTCCGACCGGAAGTGGAGGGAAGCGTCCCGCAGGATACGGCGCGTCCGTCCCTCCCGGATCGGCTTCGAGTCGCGCCACCTGTCCGTCGAGCAGTTCCGCCTCCTCTCCCGCGGCGACGCCAAGGAATGGAAGGCCCTTGCCGACCCCGTCGAGGGGCTTCGCATGCGTAAGGGAAAGGAGGAGATACTTGCCATGGAAAGGGCGGCGGTTACCGCCGCGGGCGCCCTCCTTTCCGTTCTCTCAAGGGGGCTTTGCGGCCGGAAGGAGTCGGAAGCGGCCGCGGATATCGAACGCGAAATGAAAAAGTCGGGCGCGGAGGAGGCATCCTTCCGGCCCATCGTCGCCTCGGGCCCCCGTGCCGCCATGCCCCATGCAGCCCCCACATTGTCCCGGATAGGGGAGCGGGAAGCCGTGGTCATCGACTTCGGGGCGAGGCAGAATGGATACTGCTCGGACGAGACGGTGACCCTGCTGCCGGATAAGCCTTCCCTTGCAATCAGGCGGGCGTTCGACGCGGTGCGCCGGGCGCAGGACGCGGGAATACGGTCGATCCGCCCCGGAGTTCCCTGCCGGGAGGTCGATGCCCGCGTGCGGGAATCTCTGGACCGCTCGGGATATTTGAAGTATTTTGTTCATTCCACCGGCCATGGCGTGGGCCTTGACATACACGAGCGCCCCTCGCTTTCGATCCGGTCAAAGGACCGTCTCGACGAGGGGATGGTGGTTACAGTGGAGCCAGGAGTGTACCTTCCCGGGGAGGGGGGGGTAAGGCTCGAAGACATGGTCCGGATAGCCGGGACGCGGGGGGAACGGATTACCTACCTTCCCAAAACGGGTTCGCGCCTGGTCTGACAGGGGAGGTTCATGTACTCGACGGGGGATTTTCGCAACGGGCTGAAGATTGAATTCGACGGCGGTCCGTACATCATCGTCTATTTCCAGCATGTGAAGCCGGGGAAGGGGGGCGCCTTCGTCCGGACGAAGCTCAAGAATCTCAAGACCGGCGCAGTGCTCGAGCACACGTTCCGCAGCGGCGACAAGGTCGACAAGCCCGACCTGGAAGACCGGGAAATGCAGTTCATGTACCGGATGGAGAACGCGTGCCACTTCATGGACACCTCGACCTACGAACAGATCTACCTCGACGAGGACCACGTAGGCGATGCCGGCAACTACCTGGTGGAGAACCTGCCCGTCAAGATCCTTTTCTACCGGGGAGAGCCGATCGGGATCGAGCTTCCCATTTTCATCGAGCTTCGGGTCGTCGAGACGGAGCCGGGTGTAAGGGGGGACACCGTAAGCGGGGGGAGCAAGCCGGCGAAACTGGAGTCCGGGGCCGTCGTCCAGGTCCCTCTGTTTCTCAACGAGGGAGACAGGATCAAGGTGGATACCCGCACGGGGAACTATATGGAGAGAGCATAGAGGGCTAGGGAGGCGTTATGAATCTCAAGGAGATAAAGGAAATCCTGGAGCTCCTGAAAGGGTCCGACGTTACGGAGCTGGAAGTCGCCAGGGGGGAGAACGTGCTGAAGGTGCGCCGGGGAGCGCCGGCGGAAATCCGGCCGGCAGCCGCGCCGCCCCAGCCGCCTCAGGCTGCTCCGGCAAAGGAAACGGCGCCCAAGGCGAACGTCAAGGAAATCGTTTCCCCCATCGTGGGGACGTTCTACCGGGCTCCCGCGCCGGACGCCTCGCCGTTCGTGGAAGTCGGCGCGCGGGTGACCAAGGGGCAGGTGCTTTGCATCGTCGAGGCGATGAAGATCATGAACCAGATCGAGTCCGACGCGACCGGAACGCTGGCGGCCATCCTCGTGGAGAACGCCCAGCCGGTCGCATACGGGCAGCCGCTGTTCCACATCGCGACGGATTGAGGTGGGGACGGCATGATCCACAAGGTCCTCATCGCAAACCGCGGGGAGATAGCGGTCCGCATCATCCGGAGCTGCCGGGAGATGGGGATAAAGACCGTGGCGATCTACTCGACTATCGACAGGCACTCCATGCACGTCCGCATGGCCGACCAGTCGGTATGCGTGGGCCCCCCGGAGAGTTCGGAGAGCTACCTGAACGTTCCTTCCATATTGAGCGCAATCGAGATCACCGATGCGGACTCGGTGCATCCCGGCTACGGTTTTCTGGCGGAGAACCCGGCGTTCGCGGAAATCTGCGAGAACTACGGCGTGAAGTTCATCGGGCCCTCCTCCGAGGCGATTCGCCGGATGGGGGACAAGGTGGAAGCGCGCCGGGCGGTCCAGAAGGTGAAGGTCCCGGTGGTCCCGGGGAGCGACGCGGCCATCACCGAGGAGGACGAGGGGCTCAAGGTTTCAAAAGAGATCGGGTTTCCCGTCATCATAAAGGCAGCCGCGGGAGGGGGCGGGCGCGGGATGAAGATAGTGCACAGCCCGGCCTCGTTCATCAACGCCTTTCTCACCGCCCAGTCGGAAGCGCTGTCCGCCTTCGGCGTCCCGGACGTGTACATCGAGAAGTATTTCGAGCAGTCGAGGCACGTCGAAGTCCAGATCATGGGAGACCGGTTCGGCAACGTAGTGCATCTCGGAGACCGGGACTGCTCGGTGCAGCGCCGCCACCAGAAGCTGATCGAGGAGGCGCCCGCGCCGTTCATTCCATCGCGGATTCGCAGCCGCCTGAGGAAAGCGGCGGTGGACGCCGCCGCCGCGGTGAACTACAACAACGTGGGGACCGTTGAATTCCTTTACGTTCCCGACGGGGAGTTCTACTTCCTCGAGATGAACACCCGCATCCAGGTGGAGCACCCGGTCACGGAAGCGATCACGGGAGTGGACATCGTCCGTGAACAGTTCCGCATAGCGGACGGGAAAAAACTGCGGTTCGAGCAGAAGGACATACATTTTCGCGGGCACGCCATCGAATGCCGCATAAACGCCGAGGACCCCGATAGCTTCGTCCCCTCCCCGGGAACGATACGTACCTGCCTCTTCCCGGGCGGGTTCGGCGTGCGCATGGACACCGCCATCTATCCCGGCTACACGGTTCCTCCAACCTACGATTCACTCATAGCGAAACTGATCGTCCACGGCGAGGACAGGAACGAGGCGATCATGCGGATGCGGCGGGCGCTCGACGAGCTTAATATAGAGGGTGTGAAGACGACGACGGACCTCCACAAGAGGATGATGAACAATACGGACTTCACCGAAGGGCGGCTCTGGACGAATTTCATGGCGAAAAACAGGACATGAGGGCGACGGCGACGAGCGCGGGCAGGCAGCGGCACCGCTAAAGGACCTTAAGACGTGGGTTTATTCGACGACATCAAGAAGATGTTCTCCCCCAAGGATGGGGAAAACCGTGCGTCCCTGTCGAAGCGGGTCCAGGTTTCCCCGCAGGATCCACAGGCGCGGCAGAAGCTTGGCATATATCTCCTCCGGCAGGGGGAAGTCGTGGAGGGCCTCGACCAGCTGGCGCGCGCCGCCGTTATGTACGAAAAGGACGGGTTCGCGGGCAAGGCCGTCGCAGTCCTGCGGCATATGCTCAAGAACGACCCCGCCAACCTCGACTTCCTGCGTTGGCTTATACGTCTTTACTCCCAGGAAGGGCTCACGGCGGACGCCCAGCGGGA